>JBFJWR010000108.1:0-8787 GCA_041623535.1 Pseudomonadales bacterium | reverse complement strand
CACGATCTCGTGCAGCGGTTCGCTCTCGCGGACCTCACCGTACTCGGCATGCATGTATTCGTAGATGTAATCACCCAGGTGAATGATCGCATCCGGTTCATCCTGACCGGCGAACCGCGCATCGGAAGCCAGGATCCCGTACACGTTGAAGTAACCGTGCGGAATGCTGGAGCAGGAAACCATGGCGAGGCGGATCTTGTCGGGTGTCAGCGGCAGCGTGTTGGTACGCGCGGTGGGCGAGTAATCGTTGTCCTTGCGAAAGCGATACCAGTACTTCGTGCCAGGCTGCAGGCCGGTGACATCCACCTTGGCGGTGTAATCGGCTTCAATTTTCGCCTTGACCGTGCCCTTGATCGTTGCGTTGGAAGGAAAATCCTGGGACGAGGAGATTTCGTAATGAATGGGTATCTCGGCTTCCGGCGGTTGCTGCACCGGGTCGGCCCTGGTCCAGAGAATGACCGAGTCCTGCGTCGGGTCACCCGAGGCCAGGCCAAAATTGAAAACCGTGCCGGTATCGCCGGTCGAGGCCACCGATTCGTCGGAACCGGTCACCATGCCCGCGGCCAGTGTGCCACCTGCCACCGCGACCGAGGAGTTCTTCAGAAAATTACGTCGTGACAGCTTGGGCTGGCCCTTGCGATGCATCTTGGAATCCCCGGGGTATTTTGTCTGGAATGATCAGCACAGTATAAACAGAAGGCACTTGCTGATTCATTGTACCTAGAGGCAGGTTTGGCACCGCGACATGGTGAAATTAACGAAGCAGAAAACCCGCCAATTAGAGCCCACACTGCCATGCCGCCCCATTTTGGCGTATAAACGCCATTTCCAGCACCATTTCAGCCGTTTTGCTGCACGGCGGGCTGTGAGAGTATTCCCTGCATGGCCAACACAGACTGCGCGTACTGAGCACCCACATGTCAAACGGAATTGCTATCCGGAACCGGCTCCTGCGCCGGATTCTCGCAAGCACCACCTATCCCGCCACCCTGCTGGTCGTCATGACGATCGCGTGGCAGATGCTGTATGTGCACAAGGCGGACCTGTACTGGGTCGCTGTGCCGGTCGGCATCACCATGTTTTTCCTGCTGTTCATGGAACGCCTGCTGCCCTACCGCGGACCGTGGAATGTACCGCAGGAGGATCTCGGCACCGATGCGTTTTACGTGGTCTTCAATCTCGGCCTGCGTGAAGCCAGTGGGTTCCTGTTCAAAATCGGCCTGGTCAGTGGACTGGTGTACGTACCACAGGCTTACGCGATACAGACGGCCTGGCCCGGTCACTGGCACCCGTTGCTGCAGGTACTGCTGGCGGTGCTGGTGCTGGATTTCTTCGAGTACTGGTTCCACCGCGCCAGCCACCGACTGCCATTCCTGTGGCGATTCCATGCCATCCATCACAGCCCACGGCGGTTGTATGTCTTCAATGCCTCGCGTTTTCACTTCGTCGACTGGCTGGTACTCAACGCCATCGAGGTGGGCATCCTGTTCCTGATCGGCGTCGACCCGCGGGTCATCGCGCTGGGCGCGGTGTTCGTGCAGATTCACGGACTGTTCCAGCATGCCAACATTGAAACCCGGCTCGGCTTTCTCAATTACATATTCAGCGCGGCGGAACTGCACCGCTGGCATCACTCGCGAATCGTCAGCGAGTCAGACAAAAACTTTGGCAACAACGTCATCCTCTGGGATCTGCTGTTTGGGACCTTCTACCTGCCACGCGATCGCGAGGTCGGGGTGCTGGGACTGCTGAACCCGACGTTTCCGCGCCATTTTCTCGGCCAGGCCATGGCGCCCTTTCGCCGCCAACCGCTGGACAAGCCGGTCGACTACCGGCAGCGCAAGGATGCCTACCTGCAACAGGTGGCGGAAGAGAATGAGCGCGAACTCATGCTGTACGGAAAAAGCTGAAGGTCGCGCCGGGCGGCATCACGCAGAAAACCCGGAACGCGCCGGCCAACCCGCTCGCATCACTTCGCGGGATGCTCGCCATCGACGTAAAACCAGGCTGCATCTTCAAACACGAAACGACTGATTTCGTGCAGACGGACCGCGGGCTTTCCGCCCACCCGGTAGCGCGCGACGAATTCCACGATGGCCGTCTCAGCAGACGGACACTCGTGGCGACGCACCTGCAGGCCCAGCCAGCGGGTCGCGCCATCCGTCAGCCCGGGCAGACTTTCAGGTCGGGTCGATGAGTGCCAACTGCCCAGCAGGTAGGTTTCCAGCCCCAGCACGTAGGCACTGTACCGGGCGCGCATCAGTTCGAGTGCCGATGCTGCAGGCTGCCCGTCGTGCAGCCGCCCGCAGCAATCCGGATACGGCTGCCCGCTATCGCAGGGACACCCCGCGGAACGCGACACAGCCTTACCCACGGCCATCAGATTCCAAGCCGGATTCAACACGCAAACGAACATCCAGCATGGCATTCCCTGGAGGAGAAGGATTTCAAACGACCAATATAAGGGGCAGCCTGCAATGGAGCCAAACCGAATTCTTGCCGATCCAATTGCCGGACTAAACTTCGGGGTGAACTTTTCCCCGGGAACCGCCGTGAAAACACAACGCAAGAAAGTCACCTTCGCCAACCAGTCCGGAGAGCAACTCGCCGGCCTGCTCGAATTACCCGATAACGATGTGCTTGGATATGTGCTGTTCGCACACTGTTTCACCTGCGGCAAGGACATCAGCTCGGCGTCACGCATCGCGCGCGGCCTCGCACGCCACGGCTTCGCAACCCTGCGTTTTGACTTCACCGGCCTGGGCAACAGCGATGGCGACTTCGCCAACACCAGTTTTTCCTCGAACATCGAGGACCTGGTCTGCGCTGCAGACTTCCTGGCCAGCGAATACCAGGCACCCGCGGTGTTGATCGGCCATAGCCTGGGCGGCGCCGCGGTTCTGGCAGCCGCTGAACGGGTGCCGTCGGCACGCGCAGTGGTCACCATCGGCGCGCCTTTTGATCCATCACACGTGGCACACAACTTCGGTGATCAACTGGATAAAATACAGGCAGACGGGGTCGCCGAGGTCAACCTGGCGGGGCGCACATTCACGATCAAACGCCAGTTCATCGAGGACATCCGCGAACAGAAGCTGAACGTACAGGTCACCAACCTGCACAAAGCACTGCTGGTGTTTCACAGCCCCGCGGATGAGACCGTGCCCATCAGTGAAGCCGCGAAGATCTACCAGAGCGCCCGCCAGCCGAAAAGTTTTATCAGCCTGGACAAGGCCGATCACCTGGTGCGCAAGGCCGTGGACGCCGAGTACATCGCCGACACGCTCAGTGCCTGGGTGAAACGCTACCTGCCACCGGCGGAAAGCGCACGGCCTCCGGAAGTCAGCAGCGGTCACGTGCTGGTCGCAGAGAAAAACCGTCGCTTCACCCGCGCCGTGTACAGCGACACGCATCGCTGGTTTGCGGACGAACCGCGTTCATCGGGTGGCGACGATCTCGGCCCCGATCCCTATGAACATCTGCTGGCCGCGCTCGGTGCCTGTACGTCAATGACCATGCGTATGTATGCCAATCACAAGGGCTGGCCGGTGGAGGATCTCTACGTATCCCTGCATCACCGTCGCTGTCATGGTGATGACTGTGCCGGCGAACCCGGGGCGAAAGGAGATAAAACCCTGGATATCATCGAGCGCAATATCCGCATAGAGGGCCCGGACCTGGACGCGGCGCAGATCGACCGCCTGCGCGAAATTGCCAACCGCTGCCCGGTCCACAAGACCCTGACCAACAGCATCACGGTGCAGGACAGCTACGAGTGATCCGCACATCACCCGCTCAGGTTCCCGCAGCCAGGCGCTCACTCTCCAACGAACCCGGGAACTGCGCGGCTTCAGACAGGTAGAACTGCCGCAGCAGGGCTTCGGATATTCCCAGCTCGGCCCGCAACGCACCCAGGGTGTCCTGCTCCCGGGCGCGAAAATCGAAGCGGTCCAGCCGCGCGCAACCGGAGCGCGCGGCCAGTTGCACCGCGCCGTGGAACACCCAGCAGTCTTCGGCGCGGAATCGATACACCCACGGATACCAATGGGCCGCGATCCAGCTGAACACGCGCCGTTCCAGCGAGCCCACCTCGCGGGTGCTGCCCATGGTAAAGCCGATGACAAAGGCCTCATCCCGCTTCAGCAACCCGCGCCCGAGCAGGGCATGAATGGCGTCGTGCCGGTACAGGTCCACCGCACCGTGAAACAGGGTCCAGCCCGGCAGGTGGTATTCGGGGTTCTCCAGCAGGCGCACGATGAGCGGCACTTCCTGGGGCTTGGCGCCAACCCGTGACAGGCTCTGCAGCGCCTGTTGCAGGGTCAGGTCGCGTGCCGACAGGGGTATGCGCCAGTCCCGCCAGCTCAGGCCGGCACCGGCACCGTCCGGCAACCCGGCGGCATCAGTACCATGCGCTTGCGTGGTCATGCGGTGTCGGCCTGCAGTTTGAGCAGCAGGACCCCGGCGATGATGAACACAATGCCCAGCGCCCGCACCAGGCTGGCCGACTCACCCAGCACCAGCACCCCCCAGGCCGCCACCCCCAGCGTACCGAGGCCGGTCCAGATCGCGTACGCCGTTCCCAGCGGGATGCCCTGCACGGCCAGGGACAGCGCATAGACACTGCCCAGCAGTACGATAATCACCACGGCCGACCAGCCCGGATGCGACCAGTTGCGGTTGTACTGCATGCCGATCGCCCAGACGATTTCCAGGATTACGGCCAGCGCGAGAAACAGCCAGGACTTCATACCACCTCCCTTGTCATTGGACTCTGCCTCACCCGGCAGGTTCAGGAACCAACGTTATGCCAACGGGCATACGGCCGTCTGCGCATAAGCTCCTTGCGCACTTCAACAAAAACACATAATTGCGAAAAAGGGAAAACGTAAACCGCCCCATAACGAGACGAAACAAGCCTAATATGAGGGATTGAAACCTATAAATCAGAAGGACACGTTAAAGTGACCCGCATCAGGAACCTGTCAGCGCTCACCGCACTCCTGCTGGGGCTCTCCCCGGCCGGCTCCTACGCCGCCACCGGAACCATCCTGCCCGGCCAGATCGAGAAGCAGTTTGAGAAGCGCGAAGAACCGCAACTGCGTCCGAGCGAACCGCAACTGCAGGCGCCGGAGCAGGCCATCCCGGATAACGCGCGTGACATCCGCTTCATGCTGCACGGGCTGACCATACACGGCGCACAGTTGTACACCGAACAACAACTTGCGGCCGAATACGCAGACCTGCTGAACCGCGAGGTGAGTCTCGCCGAGATCTACGCCCTCGCCCGCCGCCTGACCGTGCGTTACCGCAATGATGGCTACATCCTGTCGCGCGTGGTGGTGCCGGCGCAGGAAGTCAGCAGTGGCCAGGTACGCCTGGAAGCATTCGAAGGTTATATCTCCAGCATCGACTATCGCGGCGAAGTGCCGGGCGACCATGATCTCATCCGCGCTTACGCTGACCAGGTACTGGCCGTACGACCGCTGACCGCCGCCGCGCTGGAACGCAGCATGCTGCTGATGAATGACCTGCCGGGCATCTTCGCCCGGGCCACCGTGGCCCCGGCGGATGCCGGTCGCGGCGCATCGCGGCTGATCGTCGAGATCCACCAGCGGCGGTTCAGTGGTGGTGTGTCGGTGGACAACCGGGGCTCGCGGGCCCTGGGCCGCGAACGCACCTCGGCGGACCTGCAGATTATTTCCATGCTGGGCCCGCATGCGCGCACCAGCCTTTTCAATGTCGAGGTGGCCAGCAACGAACTGGATTACTGGTCGGTTTCCCACGATCAGCCGGTAGGTGCCTGGGGCGGCGCCATTTCAGTCGCCTACTTCCACAGCAGTTCAATTCCGGAAGAACAGGGCATCATTCCACTGAACCTGGAAACCGAATCAGACACCCTGGACTTCAGTTATCGCCATCCGCTGCTGCGCAGCCGCAACGAGAACCTGTACCTGAACACATCAGTGGCCATACACGACGGTGAGACCACGATTTTTAATGTACGGGACAGTGCTGACAACATTCGTTCGCTGCGTATTGGACTTGCGTACGATCGTATTGACCGCTGGCGTGGCGTTAATCTGGTGGAAGCTGAGTTCAGCCAGGGAATAAATGACTTCGGCGCGTCGGAAAACGACGATCCGTTCCTGTCCCGTCCCGGTGCGCGGGTCGACTATTCCAAGCTGACACTCTACGGCGCGCGTCTGCAGGGCATTGCCCAACGCTGGTCCTTGCTGACAGCAGTACAGGGTCAGTATGCGTTCACCGACCTGCTGGCGCCGGAACTATACAGCCACGGCGGCGAGCAGTTTGGCCGTGGCTACGACCCGTCCGAACTGGTGGGAGATCATGGCCTCAGCACCAAGCTGGAACTGCGCTACACAAACCAACTGCCAGTGTTCGCCCGGCTCGGCTACACACTGTATGGCTTTCATGACTGGGGCCGCATCTGGCAGCGCCAGTCTCCCGCAGCAGAATCTTTTGATTCCGCGAGTTCCGCGGGTTTCGGAATCCGGTTTCAGTTCGTGCCGTGGATACTCGGTTACGTCGAGTACGCCCGGCCCCTGGATCAAGACGTGGCTGGCGAGGGCGATAGACACGGGCGTGTCTATGCCGGTGCGTCAGTACGTTTCTGAATGGGCTGCATGCAAGTGCAGACCCGCAACGAGGTGAAGGTAATGAACAGCTTGAATCGTTCGATCGTCGGGCCGTGGCAACATCGCCTGCTTACGGGCCTGTGCGCGTTTTTCATGACCGGCTCTGCGGCGCTGGCCGCACCGGTGGATGGCCGGGTGGTGGCCGGCAGCGCCAGCATCGCGACGCAGGGCGCGACCACGCGTATCGAGCAATCCAGCCAGCGCGCTGTCATCAACTGGCGCGGCTTTGGCACCGCGGCACATGAAGCGGTGGAATTCCACCAGCCCGGCAGCACCTCGGCCACCCTCAACCGGGTCACCGGCAACCAGGTATCGGTGCTGCTCGGCCGGCTCGACGCCAGCGGGCAGGTCATCCTGATCAACCCGAACGGCGTGGTGATCGGTAACGGCGCACAGATCAATGTCGGAAGTTTTATCGCCACGACCGCCAACATGCAGGATCACGACTTCATGGCCGGCCGGCTGGTGTTTGACGCCCCGGGCGAAACAGATGCCTCGGTTATTAACGAAGGCCTGATCAGCGCCGCCGAGGGCGGACTGGTGGCTTTGGTTGCGCCCCACGTACGCAACGACGGCATGATCCGCGCGCGACTGGGCAAGGTCGTACTCGGTGCCGCCGACACCTTCACCATCGACCTCTATGGCGACGGCCTGATCAGCATGGCGGTTGACGAAGACACGGCAGCCCGCCTGCTGGGCGTCTCTGTCGGTGAAGCCGGCACCATCGACGTGGGTGGCGGTGAAACCGTGCTGATGACTGCAGCAGCCGCCGCGAACGTGATCGACAGCGTCATCAACCTGTCGGGCACGGTGCTGGCCAATGATGCCAAACAGGTCGGCGGACGCATCGTACTCAGCGGCGCCGGCGCAGACATCACGGTCAGTGGCACGCTGGATGCCAGCGGCGGTCAGCAGGGCGGCACCATACACGTCGGTGGCGAATGGCAGGGCGGCGGCGCGACCCCGCGAGCGCAAACCACCCACGTCAGTGCCGACGCAAATATCAACGTCAGTGCGACGGCTAACGGCAATGCCGGTGAAGCCGTGATCTGGGCCGACGATTACACGCTGTTTGCCGGCACGGTGCTCGCGCGCGGCGGCATCCTCGGCGGCGATGGCGGGCGCGTGGAAGTATCAGGCCTACGCGAACTGGATTTCCGCGGCTTCGTGGACGCCGGCGCAACAGCCGGACAGGCTGGTTCGCTGTTGCTGGATCCGGCCGTACTCACGGTGTACGCGGCGGACGCCGGTCTCATCAGCCGCGTGCTGCGCACCGGCACGTCCACTTCACTCAGCGCGACAGACACGATCAACATCAACAGCGCGATTGACGGTCGTGGCAACCTGGCCGGTGGTGGACTGACGCTGCTGGCTGGCAATACCATCAACGTCAATGATTTCATCATCACCAATAACGGCGCCCTGAACTTCACGGCCACCGCCGGCGCGGTCAACATCAAGGCCGGCAAGGCGCTGTTCGCGGGCAACGCGGCGATCAATATCATCGGCGGCGGCAACCTCACCACCGGACCGATGATCACCACCGGACCGCTGAGCGTGCGTTCCACCGGCGGCAGCGTCACCATCGGCAGCGGAATCGCGCAGACCAACCGCGACGTCCTGATCCGGGCGGCCCTGGATCTGATCGTGAACCAGCCCATCACGAATTTCCTGGATGGATCCAGTCTTGACCTGCTGACAGATACCGGCGACATCATCATCAACGCGCAGGTGGATGGCCGCGACCTGGTAGCCGGTGGTTCCGGACCCGTGAATATCGACGCCGGCAATGACATCCTGCTGAACAGCAGCGTACTGACCGACGGCAGCCTGCTGACTCTGAGCGCGGGTGGCGGCATCAGTGCTGGTGGCGCATTCGGCCTGTTCGCCGACACGGCACCCATCACGGTGACCGCGGCCGACGATATCTTCACCATGGCCATGATCACCAGCGGGTTGCTCAGCGTGGTGTCCACCGCGGGTTCGATCTTCGTGGACACACCGATCAACGAACTCAATGGCAACGTCAGCCTGCTGGCCGCCAACAATCTCACGGTCAATCAGCCGCTGGTGAACTTCCTGAACGGCTCCAGCCTGTCGCTGGTCGCCGCCGGTGGCGATCTCACCATTG
>JBFJWR010000107.1:0-8820 GCA_041623535.1 Pseudomonadales bacterium | reverse complement strand
GCCGGATGGCCGGCCTTGTGCGGGGTCATGGGCTCCGCCTCTATACCCAGCTTGGCGAACAACTGGCGGTCGGCCTCCTGCTCCGGATTGGCCGTGGTGAGGAGTTTTTCCCCGTAGAATATGGAGTTCGCACCGGCCAGGAAACACAGCGCCTGCATCTGTTCGTTCATGCCTTCGCGCCCGGCCGAAAGACGGACGTGGGACGCCGGCATGAGCACGCGGGCAACGGCTATCGTGCGCACAAATTCGAAGGCTTCCAGCGCCGGCTGGTCGCCGAGCGGCGTTCCTTCCACGCGAACCAGCATGTTGATGGGGACGCTCTCCGGGTGCTCCGGCAGGTTGGCCAGCGTGGCCAGCAGACCGGCCCGGTCCTGGCGCGATTCGCCCATACCGACGATGCCGCCACAACAGACTTTCATGCCCGCGTCACGCACATTGGCCAGCGTGTCCAGGCGATCCTGATAGGTCCGCGTGGTGATGATCTCGCCATAGTATTCCGGCGAGGTATCGAGGTTATGGTTGTAATAATCGAGCCCGGCCGTGCCCAGGGTTTCCGCCTGGTGAGGAGTCAGCATGCCCAGCGTCATGCAGGTTTCCAGGCCCAGTTCACGAACCCCCTCAATGACCTCGACCAGTTCCGGCAGGTCACGATCATGCGGGGCGCGCCACGCGGCCCCCATGCAGAAACGGGTTGCGCCACCGGCTCGCGCCTGCCGCGCATGTTCCAGTATGACCTCTGCATCGAGCAGCTTTTCCCGCTCCAGTCCGGTGTTGTAATGTGCGCTCTGCGGGCAGTACTTGCAGTCCTCGGGGCAGGCGCCGGTCTTGATCGACAGCAGCGTGCTGATTTGCACCTGGTTCGCATCGAAACAGGCGCGGTGTGTCTGCTGCGCCTGGAAGAGCAGGTCATTGAAAGGCTGTTCAAATAAGCGAACAACTTCGGCGACCGACCAGTCGTGGCGCTCTGCGGGTTTGGCGGACTGAGGCAAGATGGCTGGCTCCTGTAAATTAAAGGACGGCAACCGCTTCTGGCAGGACCTGCCAGAAGCGAAGCTGATCAGGGAAATGTCGAGCATGCCCGGCACATTGTCAACCAGAAACCACCCGACAACCTAACATGTGGTCGTTTATTGATCGTAGCGCAAAACTGAGCAACAGCTGCTGCCTGTGCGGGGCCGCGGCGAACAGGCTGCTGTGTCCGGGCTGTCTTTCTGATTTGCCGGCCATCACCACGCCCTGCCCAAGGTGCGCGCTGCACTGCACCGGACTGGCCGAGGGGGACGTCTGCCCAACCTGCACCAGCACGCCACCCCCACAGAGCATCACGCTGACCGGATGCGCCTACCAGTGGCCCGTCAGCCGAATGATCGGCGACTTCAAGGATCGCGGGCGGCTGACCCTCGGTGAGGCGCTGCTGCCGCCACTGCTGGCCCGCGTGCGGCAAACGTATCTGCCCGGGCAACTGCCACGACTGCTGCTGCCGGTTCCGGTCACCCGCCACCGGCTGCGACAGCGGGGCTATAACCAGTCGCTGCTGCTGGCCGATTCGATCAGCCGCGAGATCGGCATCCCGGTACAACGTGGCCTGTTGAGACGGGTGCGAGCGACAGCACAGCAGCGCGGCCTGAACCGCATCCAGCGCTCGTCAAATCCCCGCGGCGGCTTCACGGTTACGGGCATGTTGTGCGGGCAGCACATCGCCCTGGTTGATGATGTCATCACCACCGGCAGCACGGTGGCGGAGGCATCTCGGGTATTATTGGAGGCCGGCGCGAGTCGTGTCTCAGTCTGGGGGCTGGCCCGCGCGCCCCTGCATTCCAGCTCACCCACAAGGGAGTCATCATGCGCAATCCGATCCACTTCTTAATTCTGCTGGTGTTGCTGTCCGCACCCGTGCAGGCGGAAGAATTGCGCGTTGCTGTAACCAGCAGCTTTCACCCGACCCTGCTGGCGCTGGAATCCCGTCTCGAACGACTGACCGAAACCCGCATCGAAATCAGCAGTGCCGCCACCGGCACGTTGTACCAGCAGATCGAGCATGGTGCGCCATTTGACCTGTTCCTCGCGGCGGACGGCAAACACCCGGAACGACTGGTGCGGGACGGCCTGGCCATCGCTGCAAGCCAGCGGCCCTACGCCCGCGGACAACTGGTACTCGCCGGGGGACCACCGGGACGCCCGCCGGGCGCCACTGCGGTGCTGATTCCCCGTCAGCGGATTGCCATCCCCAACCCGCTGGCAGCGCCGTACGGACAAGCCGCGCAGGACTGGCTGCGCCGCATGCGCTTCTGGGACGAGGTCCGGCCACGGCTGGTGGTGGCCAGCAACGTCTCGCAGGCGGTACAGATGGTGGAAGCCGCCACCGTGGATCTGGCATTTACCGCGCTGCCGGTCGCGCAGAAAATGCAGCGCACCGCGTTCATGGTGATACCGCCACCGGACTATCCGCCGATCCTGCACCAGGCGGTCGTCCTGAAAGGTGGAAGCAACCCGGCTGCTGCACAGCAGTTGCTGGACACCCTGCTCAGCGATGAAATACAGGCAGAAATCATCGCGCTGGGTTACCTGCCGCTGCCCGGGCCGGTTGCCGGCGAGTGAATGACTGGCTGACGCCTGGCGACTGGCAGGCGCTCGGCCTGTCCATGCAACTGGCGCTGGCCAGCACCGCGCTGTTGCTGCTCCTCGGGCTGCCACTGGCCTATCACCTTGCCCACACCTGTCGCGCCTGGCGTACTCCGCTGCAGATTATCGTGGCCAGCCCGCTGGTACTGCCGCCGACCGTGCTCGGTTTCTACCTGCTGCTGGCGTTCTCGCCACGCCATCCCCCCGGCAGCTGGTGGCAGGACTGGTTTGGCAGCAGCCTCGCATTCAGCTTTTCCGGACTCGTGATCGGCTCCATGGTTTACTCGCTGCCCTTCGTGGTGCAACCCGCCCAGGCCGCATTTGCCCAGCAGCCGCGGCACTACCGCGAGGCCGCCGCACTGCTCGGGCTGGGCCCCTTCCGGCACTTTGCGCAGATCGCGATGCCGATGGCGCGCGAAGGCATCCTCGCCGGGGCCTGCCTGGGCTTTGCCCATACGCTGGGCGAGTTCGGCGTGGTCCTGATGATCGGCGGCAACCTGCCAGGTGAAACCCGGGTCGCATCCATCGCCATTTTCGATCACGTGGAAGCGTTCGACTACGGCGCAGCCCATCAGTTGTCGCTCACACTGGTGATGATCGCGGCGTTTCTGCTGATCCTCACCTATGCAGGACGCAATAACCGGCGCAGTGCATGGACGGGCTGAATCTCGATATTGAACTGCGGCAGCCGGGCGGGTTTTCCCTGCAGGCAGGACTGGAGGTCTCTCCCGGCACCATCATGGGGCTGAACGGCCCGTCGGGGGCCGGCAAAACCACCCTGTTGCGCTGCATTGCCGGACTCGAACACCCGCAGCACGGCCATGTGCAACTGGGCTCCGAACCCTGGCACCGGGACGGACGAGCACAATTACCCCCACACCGGCGCAGCATCGGCTACGTCTCGCAGCACCCGGATCTGTTTCCACACCTGAACGTGGCGGCCAACCTGCGACTGGGCCGGGAGATCCAACCCGACCGCGCTGAACAGCTTTTCGATGAACTCGGCATCGCGACCCTGCTACACCGCGCTGTCAGCGGGCTGTCCGGGGGCCAGGCGCAGCGGGTGCGGATTGCACGGGCACTGCTGCGCAGGCCCCGGGTGCTGCTGATGGACGAACCATTCAACATGCTGGACCTGCCCGCCCGCGTCGGAGTCATGCGTTATATCGAGGCAAAGGTTCAGGAAGACGCCATGTGTGCACTGATCACCAGTCACGCACCGCAGGACCTGGCGCAACTGGCAACGATGGTCAGCCGGATCTCCGCCGGCAGGATCATCAGCCAGGGCCCGGCAGCAACCGTACTCAATGATCCGCAGTGGGCGCTGGATGCCCGGCTTGCCGCCGGTTCCTTGCTGCACTGCACTGTCGCCGGTCAGGACGCAGCATTCGGCGTGACCGCATTACACGTGGATGGCCTGCCCGAGCCGTCACGCATCTGGATTGCCCAGACCGATCATGAGCAGGGCAGCCCGGTGCGTCTCTATGTGCACGCGCGCGATGTCAGCCTCGCGCGCACGGCGGCGACGGACAGCAGCATTCAGAATATCCTGCCGGCGACCATAACTGCCATACAGGTTGATAATGACCCCACCGCACTGGTCACCCTGCAACTGGGCACACAGTTGCTGCACGCCTGCGTGACACGCAAGTCGCTGGCAAAGCTGCAACTGCAGGTAGGGGAGAATCTATACGCGCAGGTAAAAAGCGTGTCTCTGCTGGCCTGAAAGAATCAGCGCTACTTCGAATCGCTCAGGCTCAGACCGCTGATATCCACCTTGACCGCTTCTTTTTTCGGACGCTCTTTTTCATCGATCAGGTTGCCCGCCGCGCCCGCGACTGAAAGTCCGGAGACATCCACTTCCACGGTCTCTTTTTCTGGTCGTTCCGTCTCGGCGATCAGGTTACCCGCTGGCTCAGCCACGGAAAGGTCGGACAGGTCCACCTGCACGGGTTCCGGACCGGGCGGCACTTCTGACGCATCCACGAGGTTGCCGGTGGTTTCTGCCAGTTCCAGCCCGGAAATGTCGGGATTCACTGCTTCCTTGCGCTCCCGTTCGGAATCATCCACCAGGTTGCCAGCCGTCTCAGCCAGGCTGAGCGCACTGATGTCGATATCCAGCACCTCGGCCTCGGGCAGTTCGCCCTCCGCGAGCAGGTTGCCGGACTGCGCAGCGAGGCTGAGTCCACTGGTATCCGCCGCCGGCGGTTCCGGCTGTGCTGGCGGGGCCGGCTTTGCAGGCGCGGCGGCAGTCTTGGGGAAATTCAGCTTGGGTGGCGCAACCTTGGGAAAGCTCAGCTTCGGCGCGGCGGGGCGGGATGCCGGCGGTGCCGTGGCCACCGGGGTATCCGCGGTGGTCGTCATTGGCAGTTCCTGCCCGGTATCCATGTCGTGCACGTGCACCAGCGCACCCACCTTGTGCATCGCCTGGTAATACTTGCGCGCCTGCACTTCCTCAAGCTTGTTCTTGATCACCACGCGGGTGCCGGAAAACAGCTTTTTCAGCTGCTGATCGTTGGCCTTGAAGAGCGCGCCGACTTTCTGCTGCGTTGTTGCAGCATCGAAGCCGGGCAGTACTTCTCCGGAGAATGCGACTTCGAACAGGGATGCGGTCATTTGGGCAGCCAGTCCTTTCGGGGTTTCCCCCATTATAGGAACCTCCGCGCAAGCATGAAAACCGGCCCGTCCTTGTTCCGCTGCCACCAGCGAAACTACACTGGAACCAGCCTTCCCCCTCGCAGTGCGCAGTCGGAACCCACGAAAATGCCGGTCAGCAACGACGAACTCGTCAAACTGGTGGACAACATGCCCACGTTTTCACAGAACGTGGTGCGCATCATGGAACTGACCTCGGACATCAACGCGGCCCCGAAAGACCTCGTACGACTGGTCGAACATGACCCGATTCTGACCATCAAGGTTCTCAAACTGGTCAATTCGGCCTATTTCGGCCTGGCCAAGAAGGTGACTTCAGTCAAGCAGGGCGTGGTTTACATCGGCTTTAACACCATCAAGAACCTCGCCGTGAGCATCGCCGCCATAGGTGCCCTGCCGCGCGGCAATTCAACGCACTTCAATATCGATGACTACTGGCTGCACTCGTTGCTGACGGCCGCAATCACCAAGCTGCTGGCGCAAAAAAGCGGCATACCGCGTACCGAAGTGACGACCTATTTCCTGGCCGGGCTGCTGCATGACATCGGCGAGGTGGTATTCGCGCAGTACCGTGCCCAGGAATACAATGAAATACTCGTCGGCGCGGCGGACCGGCGCTGCCCGGTAGAAGTGGTGGAGCAGGAGGTCCTCGGTACGGATCACGCGGTGGTGGGGGCATTACTTGCAGAACGCTGGCAGTTGGCCGGAGACCTTGTCGATTGCATCCGTCATCATCATTGCCTCGACCGGATCGCCGAACCGTCACCACTCGAGATGGCAGTATTCGCCGGCAACCAGGCCGCCAAATTGCACACCGGTGAAAAACACCGTGTGTCGGTGGTGGAAAAGCTACCTGGCAACGTGTCGCGCTGGCTGGGAATGCCACTCGAAGAGGTGATCGATTCGCTGCCTACGCTCGACAGTGAGCTCGAGAACGCCCGCTCTTTTATCCAGATCAGCAGGGAGGCCTGACATGCGGGTACACATGCGGGGTTGTCGCGGCTCCACGCCGGTACCCGGCACCGAAACCGTACGCTACGGCGGCAACACCACCTGCATAGAAGTCACCACCCGGGCCGGAGATGTACTGATTTTTGATGCCGGCACCGGCATCCGCCAGACCGGCCTGGATCTCATGGCGTCAGCGCCAGTAAAATGCGCAGTGTTTATCAGTCACACCCACTGGGACCACATTCAGGGGCTGCCATTTTTCGTGCCGCTGTTCGCAGCCGAAAGCCAGGTTGATTTTTTTGGCGGCTTCGACCCGGTTTACGGTAAAAGCCTGCAGGATATCCTTTCACAACAGATGCAGTACTGTTATTTTCCCGTGCGCGAGAACGAACTGCAGGCGGACATCCGTTACACCACGCTGCGCGAACAGGAAACCATCAAGTATGGGAGTGCGCGTATCACCAACCTGATGTTGAATCACCCGGTACTGAATTACGGTTATCGGGTGGAGGCGGATGGCGGCGTGTTCGTATTTACCGGAGATTACGAACCACCCGGTAATATCTATGCGCCCGAAGATGATGATTATGAAGATTACCAGGACGTCGTCGATCTGCAATTGGAGCGGGTGGCCGAATTCGTTCGTGGCGCCGATGTACTGATCATCGACGCGCAGTACACCGACGAGGAATATCGTGACAAGGTCGGGTGGGGTCATGGGACGTACAGTAGCGGCATCGAACTGGGCCGCGCAGCAGGCGTGGGCCGGGTCCTGCTGACCCATCATGAGCCGACGCGTTCGGACGACCAGCTGGATGCGATTGCGGCCTGGATCCAGGCAGGGCCGGCAAGCCGGCCCGGACCAACAGTAGAACTGGCCCGCGAGGGGCTGGAATTCGAAGTCACACCCCGGGAGAGTGCATGAAGTTTTCCGATGAAGCGCAGGCCAATGCGGCGTTTCGCAACTGGCGCGAGAGCGGCTCGCATTTCACATTCAAAGGCCAGAGAATCTTTTTCCAACAGGCCGGGAAAGGTCGCCCGCTACTGCTGGTGCACGGCTTTCCCACTGCCAGCTGGGACTGGATATACATCTGGAATGAACTGGCCAGCCGCTACCATGTCATCGCTCCCGATATGCTCGGCTTCGGCTGGTCGCCCAAGCCGCAAAAGCATGCCTACACGATGGTGGAACAGGCAGACTTGCATGAAACCCTGCTCAGCCATCTCGGCATTACCGATGTCGCCATCCTCTGCCACGACTACGGCGTTTCGGTCGTGCAGGAAATGCTGGCGCGCTACGAATCCAGCCTGGCGATTGGTGAAATTCAATTACAGTTGCACGCCATCTGTTTTCTGAACGGCGGCCTGTTTCCGGAAATGCACCAGCCGCGCATGACCCAGAAACTGCTGATCTCGCCTGCCGGCGCGCTCGTTTCACGATTGATGAGCCGTAGAAGTTTCGGACGCGGATTCAGCGAAGTGTTCGGTCCTGACACGCAGCCCAGCGAGACAGAACTGGATCGCTTCTGGGAACTGGTTGCGCATAACCAGGGCTCGCGCATCGCCCACCTGCTGATCCGTTACATGGACGAACGCCGCTTGCACCGTTCGCGCTGGGTACAGCCACTGCAGACCAGCCACGTACCCATCCGGCTGGTCAATGGCAATCTCGATCCGGTATCCGGGCGCCACCTCTCGGACTACTACAGGCGGCGCGTACCGAACCCTGACGTCGTCAACCTGCCGAACATCGGCCACTATCCGCAGGTGGAAGACCCCGACGCGGTGTTACAGGCTGTACTGCCATTTTTCGCCCGCCACTACCCGACCCGTGTCGCCGAAACGGCGGATTTGACTACATGACGCAGCACAGCCGCTGTGTGGCTGGCATCGCGCACGGGCAAGGAACTTCAGGAATCATCTGTCACTTCCTTCAGTTCTGACAGGATCAGCCCAAAAAAGTAGTCCACCGGGCTGCCGGTGAATCGCCAGCCGAGATGGCAACCGCAGCTGGGGCAATTGGCAATCTGCCAGGCGTAGCCAGTAAACCAGGTGAACTCCAGGCAGGCCTCGCCGAGCAGGGCGACGGACGCCTCCTCGAAACAGCCCAGTACAAAGCGAATGCCATGCGGATTCGTGAACCGGTGCGCATGTGCACCCTGGCGCTCACTGCGCAGTGCCGTCGATGTGATTTCCGTGAGGCAATGGATGCAGACCAGGGTTCGGTCGGTTCTCTCAGCCTGCGCGTCTTCCGACTGCAACAGCGCTTCGCGCTGCAGGTCCGAGTAGCGATCAAGCAAGTTCAGCGATTCGGTGCCGATCATTTCACCCAAGTCTCACAGGATGTCCCTACTGATGAGATTGACAGCAAATTGCAGTAATGTCATTGCCGCAACCACGAGGAAAAAAGCCATGGGCACCGAAATCGAACGTAAGTTCCTGGTCCGCAACGATGCCTGGCGCCAGGGTGCGCAGGGCACTGCCTACCGGCAGGGTTACCTGTGCAACGAGCCCACTCACTCGGTACGCGTGCGCCTCGCCGGCGACATTGCCCGGCTCACGGTGAAAGGTGGTAACCAGGGCATTGCGCGG
>JBFJWR010000106.1:0-8940 GCA_041623535.1 Pseudomonadales bacterium | reverse complement strand
GGTGGTACTGACCAGCACCACCACCTGCTGCCGGCGCAGGTGGGGCAACACGGCATCCATGGTACCGGTCACATAGCTCAAATCCGGTTCGCGGTGACTGTCCAGTGGTGTGGGCACGCAGATGATAATCGCGTCAGCGCCATCGCAGGCGGCCATATCGGCGGTCGCCGTAAAGCCCTGTTCACGCGCCGTGCGCAGATGCTGATCGGGAATGTACGAGATGTAACTGCTGGCCGCTTCCAGTTTGCTGACCTTGTCCGCATCGATGTCGATACCGGTGACGACGTAGCCCGCCGCGCTGAAGCGCAACGCCAGTGGCAGGCCAACGTAGCCCATGCCGATAATCGCCACGCGGGCTTCACGACTATGCAGTCGGGCGGTCAGTTCGGGTTCCATATCACTCATGATCTGCCTGTGTTCGTCCATGCACCTGCGCGCGGTGGTCAGTGCTTATTATGGGTGCCCGGGACAAAGAAGCGCCAGCAATTAGCCGGATGCATAATCGATCGCAACGGAACCGCCGGTCACCAGGGCCAGTCCGCGCACGGGCAGTTTTGTCGTTCGTCCTCAACCATTCCCGCAACGAGCGAGATAGCGGTCCAGCGCGTTGGCAAAAGCCTGTTTCTCCGCCGAACCCAGCGCGGGTGGTCCGCCGGACTGCACGCCACTGGCGCGCATCGTATCCATGAAGTCGCGGATGTTCAGGCGGGGGCGGATGTTCTCGCGGGTGTACACCTCACCACGCGGGCTGATGGCCTCGCCCCCTTTCTCGATCACCTCGGCGGCCAGCGGAATATCCGAAGTGATCACCAGGTCGCCGGCCGTAACCCGCCGCACGATCTCATGATCGGCAACATCAAAGCCGCTGGCGACCTGCAGGGTGCCCACGAACTCGCTGCGTGGCAGACCGAGGGAATGATTCGCAACCAGCGTGGTCTGGGTTCGCGTTCGATTGGCGGCGCGCACCAGGATGTCGCGAATCACCCTGGGACAGGCATCGGCATCGACCCAGATCTGCGGCGTCGTCACTGCACCGCGTCCAATAGGTCTGCAGCCCGTGCGGAACCATCGAGGGAGAACACACTGGGGAAAAGTTCGTTTGCCGCATCCAACGCCTGGTCAGGATCGATCGCTGCCAGTCGGATCACGGACTGCACCCGCTCCTGATCCAGTTTCCGGAGCTGCGCCTCACCGGGGCACAAGGCCTGGTTCAGGTCGCCCGGCTCGAACTTCACAAGGCCGTCTCCATACTGCCGGCGCTGCAGGCACACCTGCGACTGCCCGGCGTCGCTGAGCAGGTAAACGAACAGCGCATCCACCAGCCTTTCGAAATCGGGAGCCGGATAGAAAGAGTGGAAACAGGTGAATGTCGGTGCCGAGGAAAAATTGCGGATCACCTTCAGTCGCCGGCGGTAAAACGTGCCGACCCAGATGGGTGCCGGACTGCGCACCTCCAGTTTGTACCAGGGGTTTCGCTTACTGGTCAGGTAGCACTGGTGTACACCCTGCTGCTCACCCAACGACAGGTAATCGCGCACCGCCGTTCCCATCGGCTCAGCAGGGTTCAGACACCAGACCGGACGCCCGTCCCGATCGAGCGCGGACATGCTTGTGTCTGAGAACACCATGCCGGGAACCTGCGTACTGCGTGTCACGCAGGCCTGCAACTGGCTCATCGGCAACCCCCGCTGTTCGGCCTGTTCGCGATTGAAGACAAAAAACCGGTTGGCGCCGGTGGCGATGCCGCGTCGAAAACGACCATAGTGCGAAAATGGCACATACCGGTCAGCGGCCCATGTCATCGTCGGCTTGTTCTCGAACACCGGGCTCCACTTCACGGCAGCCAGCAATTCCGGGTATTCGACATGGCGCACAACTGAGTCTGGCAGGCGGCCGTTTCCCCGCAACTCGTGCAGATTGTTCACCGTCCGGCACGAAACGCCGGAGGGTCGGCCATCGTTCTCGCACAGCAACACGACCACCGTTGTCACGGCCTCCGGAAACAGTTCTTTTTCGTTGGCAAATATCAGCACCTGCTTGAGCAGACAGTCTGCAGCCAGTTTGCGGCGCAGTTCGAGTCCGTAATTGGTATTGAAGAATTCCATCGGCAGAATGAACGCCAGTCGCCCGCCGGCGTTGAGCTGGTGCAGCGCCTTCAGCAGAAACACCGAGGCACTGTTGGCGCAGCCGCCAAGCCGGATTCCCGACTCAGCCTGCAGGCGGTCAAGTATTTCATGGCGGCCGACCAGTTTCTGAAAGCGCATGTAGGGCGGGTTGCAGATCACCGCGTCATAACCCTGCACGTCGGCGGCGAGGTAATCTTCATTCACCAGGTGCAGCGCCGACCCGGAATCGCCTGCTGAATGCTCCGCACGGGCTGCGGCAAGCACCTGCGCATCAAGCTCGTAGCCGGTAAACCGGAACTTCACATCGCCGGCGGCAGCCCGTATCTGCCGGTAAAATATGCCCATGCCGTAGGCTGGATCCAGGATGGTGCGCGGCCGGCCCTGCAGCACCCAGTCGGCCATGAGCTGCGCGACCGGTTCCGGCGTAAAAAACTGCCCAAAAGCACGGCGATGCGCCATGGATGCGGATTGCACATAGCGGGCCTCCGGCGCTGCCGCCTGCGCCGCCCCAGGATCGAGCACGGTGGCTTCAGTCATCTTCCCGCTGCAGCGTAATTCGCACCTGGTCAGGATCGGTGCAATCGGCGCAGATCACCATGGGCTGACAACAAACAAAACAATCCTCGGTATAGACCTGGTACGGCACCGAGCAATCGATCAGGATGGTGACGGATTCACCACAACCGGGGCATTCCACGCGATGCTCCTCGAGGGCATTCATCGCAAGGACCTCCCTGCCGGAGTCACGTCAACCACGAACGGCCGTCGGTACGCACATCGGGTGACAGCGTGCTTGTTGTTCACGGCGCTGAATGGAGCGACAACTCGCGTTGCCGTCGGTCCGCATTGTCATCCACCTGCTCGGCTACCGCCGCAATGGAATCGATGTAGTCGCTAGGCAGGCGATGTTCCCGGGCACCCTGCAGTACATGATGCTTGTACCAGTCCATGGGCTTCAGGCCATCATTGATCAGGGTGGCGACATAGAGATGCACGCGCAGCGTGGAAGCACCCGCCAGGTCTACTTCCAGAGACTCGCGCTCGTATCCCAGGCCGGTGCCTTCAATTGCGTCGAGAATCGGCCAGGCCGCGGCTGGAATATGGTAGACCACGCCCCATATCAGGTCTTGCGGCATGCCCGTGCAGAAGGCATCACACTTGGCAGATCCATCCTTGTTACTCTGCTTGTGAAATGCCAGCCGATAGCCGTTCAGTTTCGCGGTGCCGTGCACCCGGGCTTCGGGAATCCGCGCCTGCAGGCGGGCCGTGGACATATTGGAGCCGTACGCAAAGTAGAACTGCAGGTCGCTCACGATTTCTCACCACTCCACTGGTGCATGACCTGCTCGGCGAGTTCCTGCGCACGGGCAACGGAAATACCGTCGTGAAAGTCCACCGTGAGCGGATGCTCGGTGCGCTCCAGTTCAATGAGCGGGCGCTCATCCCCGACCCGCGTATGCACCCGGGTTTTCAGTGCATAGGTATTCTCGTAGCAAGGCAGGTAATTACAGAACCAGCCGAAATAACGATCCGTTGGATCCGGCTGATTGCAGGTATCAAGATAACGCTGGTAGTTCTCCGCGCTGAGCGACACCCAGACTCCCCATAAAAACGGATCGGTCACACCGTGGATCGGCACTTCCAGGCAGGTGCGTATGAAATAGTGCGGGCCGTCCTCGTCTTCGTAATGACAAACGTCGCTGCCCAGGCCACCCGCCTGCTGTACTTCCGGTGGTTGCTCCAGGTAGGGACTGGGCGCACTGAAGGCGAAACTGGGCGACCCCTCGTGGACTTCCCCACAGCTGTTACAGCGAAAACTGAAGATTGCAGCCAAGAATCTGTACCGGCGAAATAACTGGATAAGAGCGTACCAAATTCCGGCACTGGATGGTGCGTAATCAGCGGTTTTCCGGAATCAGTGACCGGCACCGCCCGAGGGCATTCAGGCGGCCGCGGTAACGCTGACCAGAACCGCGTAAATCACCAGGGGAAACGCCAGGCAAGTCAGCAGCAGCAATACGGACAGCACCTGCAACACCCGTGCCCGTCGCACCGCCTGCTGCCCGCTCAGGATACGGGTCCTGCGGGTCACTGCCATCCCGTTTGGGGGAAAGCGCTGTGTATGCAGCACCCGGCTGCCAAAATGGTAGATGTAGGCGCACCCGCCGATCGCCGGGAGCATCAGCGCATACATGAAAGACAGAGGAATCCAGCGGTTCTCCAGCAGCCAGTCCACGTTGTCTGCCAGCCACTCGGCCATGGAATCCTGTCGGCTTTGCAGCAACCAGACCAGGCCCGAGCCAACCACTGCGGCAACCAGGAATATCAGCATCGCTTTCTGCCGCGCGGCAGCATCCGGTTCCTGGAATTCATTCACGGGTCAATACCTGTTCAGGGTGAAATCACCATTCCATGCGTTCCGCCAGGACGTCACCCTGCGATTGGTCGCCGGGCAGAACTGCGCGATGTCCATCATCCGAGGTTCACAAGATCGATATGACGGGAAAAGATATCCTGCCATTCACGCAACGGAACCCACTCCGGGCTTGCGCCATCCCTGCAGACGATCCAACCATCACAGGCATAACTGAGTTCCCGCAACCGGGCGATATCCGGCTCGGTAATTTCATACTGCCCGTAGGACATGGGGCCATTGACCACCGTGTACCAGAGTGCAAACTCCAGGTGTTGCTGGCGGCCGGACGGGTAGGCGGCCGTCGCAATGCAGGTCATGAACTCCAGGAGTTCTTTTGCTGCGGGCGTCACAGGGTTTGCACTCCGTGTAACCGTACCAGGCTCAGGCCGGCGAACTCATGAGCATGAAAAACGTGTTCAGCCACAGGCCGCACAGCATCAGCAGGCTGAAACCGAAGGTAAAAAAGCGCTGACTGACATTGTTGCTGCCCAGGTGAATGAAGGAGTGTACACAACGGGCCGCCACGAAAAGCCAGGCAAAAATGAGAGCCGGCAAAGTCACAAGATTCAGCACGAAGGCAAACACGACGCCGGCATAGAAAACAGGTGGCACCTCGAAGTGATTCTGCACATGGCGAGCCAGCAGGTGCAGGCGCTCCGGCTGACTGCCCTCATCGTAGGTGCGGTAAAAACTGATCTTCACCTGGCGCCCGTGAATCGCCCGATAGCGCGAGATGCCGAGGTAAAAAATACAGCCCATGGTCAGGCAGAACATGCCAAAGGCAGGATAAAAGATCGCTGAATTGCTCATGGCCGACTTCCCGGGACACTGATTATCAATACGCTGAATGTATCGTAAAACGGGAGCGATGCAGAGCGCTTTGAACATTCACCGCGCCGATGCGAGGCGCGTTTTCGAAATCAACTGCACAGCCCCCCCCCCTGTCCGCTCATCTCTTTCAGCGTTCGCTACGACCTGCGCTTCCACGGCGTATCGCGCAAATCACAGCCAGCAGAGAAACAAAAAGGAGGGCCGGGTACAACAGCAACAGGTCTATACGGATATTGCACTCGCCGGTACACAAGACCCGCGTGTACATCAGGTACTCATAACCGGCATAGAGCGCCCACAGTATGCTCGCCACCGCGGCGGAGACCGTCTTCCTGCGCATGTAAACGTATGCAAAAACGCCGGCTATGATCAACGCGGCACAGGGAAACACGGTCAGATAGGCAAGTAGTGCCAGCGCTTCCATGACTACCCTCCCACGCCATGATTCCGGACGGTCGGGCCTCGGAATTCCGGGTCAGCCAGGCAATCATCCAGTGTGTACGAACTGTTTTTCGGAATCATCATTTCACAGATCAGGGTCTTGTAGTGCGTACTGGATTCACATGCATTCGAACGTTCTCTGAGCAGTTCCTGGTGGATGCACTCACCGGCCACGATCTCATCATCGGTGTTGAGTCGGGCCATGCAGTAGTCGGCAATCCAGTGAATCGGGTCGCCGGAGACGGCGCAATCCGTCGCATATACCGGGGTCGATGCGAGCAGCAACAGGCCAAAGATCAGTCCCACCAGAAGTACCAGTAATCACTTTCAAGCAGCGTGGCAGCCAGCGCTTCGACCGAGCCGACTCCCTGGCTGACAATATCGTCGCAATAGAGATACTGCTCCCGCGCGAGTTGCAGGGCTTCTTCCCGGGTGGCGGGACGACGACCCACCGAACATTGAATGATGTCCCCGGAAATGCCGATGATTTCAGACTGGTACTTCTGATGCCACACGTGATGCCGCGCCACGTGTATATGTGTAGCGGGACAGGCATTCCAATCACCATAACCAAAAATCGCAGGAATCTTCCAGGATTCGCGGACCGGAACCAAGCCGATAATGATCCTGCTCTTGGGCCGACTCGTGAACAGATCGAGATGCAGGATCATGCCGGTAGGCTGGACCGGCTGTGTCGGCCAGTCGCCATTGAACTGATAGTAGTCGCCATCCTGCTCCAACAGTTCTGCCATCCAGCGCTCGAGGTCACAGGTTTCCGCTTCGGCAAGAACCTCTTCCATCGAAACCGGATCGAGTTCCAGTTGTTCCTGCAGGAGTCGCACATCATCCCCTGACCCCATGATTACGGGACAGATTCCTTCGGCGGCGGCCAGTTCGCGCTCAGACAATGCTTCTGAACCGGGCACGACCCTGGTTTCAAACGGAAAATTCAACGAAGAATAATCGAACGTATCCCGTTCCTCGGTTGCACCGCTGAAAATTTCTTTCAGCTGTTTCCACATGGACGATCCCTCCTTCGGTTACGGGTTCCCGTCATCGGTGTTTTTCAGGAAATAGAGTGCCAGGCCACAGACAAACATTGCGGGAAGAAACACCTGGATGGAATCAATCAGCAGGTGACTCCATTGCACGTGCCCGGAGAACAGGTCGATCAGGTGGCCTCCCGCATGCAGGAGCAGGAACACGGCAGCCACAGTGACCAGTGGCGCCCGCCAGGCGGGTGCAAGCGCCGCCCACCACAGTGCGACTCCAGCTGCGATATATGCCGCCCCCACATCACGGACCAGGTGAGCATTGGGAGCGCCCGTGTATTCTGCAAGCAATTCGTGAAAAGCCAGTGGAGCGAGGTAGGCAAAGAGGCCAGCCAATGTCGCGAGCATCCCGGAAAAACGCAAAATGTTCTTCAATAGATGTCCTTTTCGTTACCTACTCGTACATATATTTCTGCCAGCGGCATTTGCAGTAGATGAGCAGAACCAGAAAGGGCTTGTCATCCTCTGGAAACATCACGCTTTCTCCACAGACTGGCGAGCCACGGTTGCTGCTCTGGAGGCAACCCGGGGGGCCGGAAGTAGTGTTCCAACTCAATGAATCCCGCGGCTTCGAGAACCGACTGCCAGGCGGCGAGATTGTAGTAGGCACCATAGCGACTGCCATTCCAACCTTCCTGGTTGTCGCCCCGGGGATTCGAGGAGAACAACACCCCATCGGGTTTCAGCGTGTCGTGCAGTTGCCCCAGTACGCGCGGCAATTCCTGGCTCGGCACATGGAAGAGCGAGGCATTCGCGAAGATTCCATCGAAACTGGAAGACGGCAATGCCAGGTCCAGAAAGTTCTGCTCCCAGACCTCGCAGCCGCTGTGCCGCCGCGCCAGGGCAGCAAGAGGAGGTGAACCCTCCAAACCGACAGGTTCGTGGCCCAGCGCCCGAAAAGCCATCAGGTCGCGCCCGGGGCCGCAGCCAAAATCAAGTATGCGCAACGGTGCATCTTTGCCAATATGCCGCAGCAGGGCTTCGATGTTCTGCGTCACATCGTGATCACGCGTGCCACGCCAGAACTCCTCCGCACGTTCGTTGTAGTGCGCCAGCGTCCTTGCTGTAATCAGAGCCAGGTCTTCCGGTTGTTTTTCGATTCCGATATCGATATCCCTTCATCAGTAGCGAAGCCTTCCACCCGCTGTTCATTCTACCGGTGGTGGGGATGGAAAGAGCGCGTAAGGCGGAGGCGGCTCCTGATCCGGCGACAAATACGCAGGCGACTCCCCGCCCCCTGGCCCCAAATGGCGAATGAACTGGTAGATGCTTCTCAAGTCATTCTCTTTCATGTCATTCAGTGCAAACCAGGGCATGGGCGGGCGCGCTTTCAGAGTCCTGGCGTAGGCCACCCACTGATCTTCCGTGAGACCATGAATCCGGTTCCGCAGGTTCGTGGCGTAAGTGGTACCCCAGGGGCCACGCCATCCAAACCCGTCACCTACCAGCCATTGCTCTTCCGCCACCTTGCCCTCTGAAAGCAGGTATCCCGGCGTGTGGCAGTCGTTACATCCGGCAATCTTGACCAGGTAACGTCCCTGCTCTATGGATTCGCTCAATGAAGCTGCGTACACATCATTCGCATGACCGGACAATGCCGGGATACAACCTGCAACAAACAGCAATCGATACAAACTGTGAATATTCATGTCCAGCTCCCATCGTTGAATATATTTACCCCTGAAACCAACGACTTCAATTTGCCATAAAGCGCTGTTTCTTACCTGTATCCGGGAAGGTTTTTTTACGGCCTGACGACGACCGGAAAACTCCCCGCACCCGGGTCATTTTCGATCCAGGCCCGGGAAGGCCCGATAGCTGGAAATCGAAGAACCATTCATCCATTTTCGAGAAGATCGCTGCGGACCTGGTTTTCAGCTCGATCCCGGGCGGACCGTCATGAACCTCGTCGGGGAGGAGAGCCTCCCGATCGGCCCCTGCACCTGGACGCCACGAGTGCCCCCAGGGCCGAGAGCAATCCGTACCCGCATAGGAAGACCAGGCCAAGCGGAGACAGGGGCCCGGAAGGCAGATACAGGAGCAGGTACCCCGACTGTCCAAGCAGAACGCCGGT
>JBFJWR010000105.1:0-9077 GCA_041623535.1 Pseudomonadales bacterium | reverse complement strand
CCGGACAGGCGCAGGATGACGAAGATCAACGCGAACACGCCGCCAACTATCAGCATGATTCTGAGCAGGCCGCTCATGAAAGGTGCCCGCAGAAAACCACCCTGCCGGAATGGTGCGGCAAGTCCGACGCGACACCGGGCGACATTCGGGGATGGGATCTCACGAGAAAATAAATCGCCTGCTCAGTGGGCACGATCAACGCGAACGAGGTGGCCGCAATTGCTCGGCATGTTCATCCAGCACCTGCAACAACTGCGCGATGCTGGGTCGCGTTTTATAATCTGTAGAGGCATGCGACCACAACACCTGCCCGGATGCATCCACGAGAAAAGCCGACGCCACAGCGAAGGAGCCGTGATCCCGTCCCGACCACTCATCCAGAACAATGCCGTAGGTCTTGTACTTCTCGCGCGTCTCGGCATCCAGTCTGAAAACCACGTTGAACGCCCGGTGGGCGGCAAGATCCGGATCAGAGATGACCGGGAACGGAATCTCGTACGATTTTTGCGCCAGCGAGGCGGCCTCCGGCCTGTCCACACTGATCAGCACCGGCGTGACACCACGCCCCGCGAACTCGTCCGCCGCCACGGTCATCTGCCGCACCTGCACATTGCAGTAGGCACACCAGCCGCCACGATAAAAAACCACCAGCAACGGCGCTTCCTGCAATAGTTCATGGAAAGTCACCGGTGCGCCGCCATAGGTCTGACTGGCGAAATCGGGCACCTTCTGCCCCACTGCCAGCCCGATGCCGTCCTCCACGGTTCCCAGTTGCGCACCCGGCGTGACCTGCAACTGAACATCGTCGCGGATCGACAGCCTGAGATCGGAAGCGCGTGCCACTGTCGCCTGGGCAGCGAACAACAAGGCCGCGGCAATCAGCGCCACGGCAGGAAGCCGCCGCGAAGGTTGAATCTGTTTTGCTGCGTTCATGAAAAGGAACCTCTGCATGCGATATCCGATGGTTTGACCCACAAATCACGGGCAGGTTTCCGCCCGGACCGGGGATCGTTCAGTAATGCGGCGGGGCTTCTTCGGTGGCGCCATCCGGATCTTCGAGCAGTTCCCGCACTTCGCGAAACTCAGCGGCCATACGACGGCACAGGCCTTCCAGGTAGGTGATGCGCTGCTGTTGATCGCGAACCACTTCATCCAGCTTGCTCACTGCATCTTCCAGGAATGCCGCTTTGACCTCGAGATTCGACAGGCGCTCGTCACTCATGGTGCGCCACCCGGACGGCAGTGGCTGGACGCGACTGGCCTTTCATGCGCCATCCCGTGCCTTGCGCCGGGCCTTGAGTTCCAGCACCTGCCGCTTCATCAGGTACTGGATCAGGATCTCCTGGTCGTTTTCAATCATGTGATCGAAATCCACGCGCACCATGTGATTCAGGACGCCCGCCTCCTTTTGCATGGTCTTGCAGGAAATCACCCGGGCAATCGCCCGTACCGACCGGTAGGGGGCCGGCAGGTTGATCTGCAGCAGGATTTTTTCATCTGCCGCGAGATGATCAGCAACCGGAAACGCCGCGCCACAACCGCTGATATCGACCTGCCGCATCTCGTATTCGTGGGTCATGTCCAGCCGACTGCCACTATGGTCCACCGAGTGATGCACGAAATCGATCTTGCGATTCAGAAGTTCCAGCACGCGCAGCAGATCTGCATGCTTGCTCTGCAAGTTGATCATCAGCATCGCGAGTTCTTTCTCGACGTTATCGAGTTCCTCACCCTTGCCCAGCAGCAATTCCGGATCGGCCAGTTCTTCCGTTTCCAGCCGGCGAAAACCCAGTTCTATGGTGTCCTGAACCCGGAAATATTTTCTGCGTTCGTTAGTCATCACCCACCTCCGGGTCAGAATATCTCTTCAGGCCGTAAACCCTCGGAGGGTTGCGTGTACCCTTTCAACTGCTTGTACAGTTCCGGATCGATTTTTTCTATTTCCGGCAAAACGTCCTTCGACTCCTTGTCCAGGCCCTGCTGAATCACGATCTCGACCCGGCGATTGATCGCACGGGACGCAGCATCCGCATTGGCCACCAGGGGCCTGGTTTCAGCATACCCGGTTACATGAAAACGGAACGGCGTGATTTCGCCGGTCGCCATGAGTTCCAGCGCCACTGATGACGCGCGCGACGAAGAGAGATCCCAGTTGGAGCGAAACCGTGAAGTACGAATCGGGATGTCATCCGTGTGGCCTTCCACCGAAATGGCGCCGGGCGTGTCTTTGAGCGCGCCCCGAATCTTCGCCATGATCGGAATGAAATCGGGCTCCAGTTCCGCCGAGCCACTCTCGAAAGAACCGTTTTCCTTGATGCGGATGACAATCTTGCGGCCCTGGCTCTCGATCTCCACCTGGCCCTGGTTGATTTCCTCGGCCAGCGCGGTCGCTACATCCTGTGCGTCCTGCTCGGTTTCCTTAATCAGTTCCTTGATGTTGTCCACCACGACCACCTGGGCTGCAGACTCCGGATCTTCCTCGGTGGAGTTGTCCGCGCACATGACATCCAGATTGACCTTCTGTTCATCGACAGTCGATTGCCGCACCTCGTTGATCGGGGTGGGTTCCGGCGCGCTCGGACTGAAGTTCTGCAGGATCGCGCTGGTGCCCTTGGGAATGGCCTCGGCGACGATGTCCGCCTGCACACCGAATGCGCTGGCCATGTGACCAGCCAGTTGTTTGTACTTCAGCACATCCATCTGCGAAAACGACAGGATCAGCACGAAAAAGCACATCAGCAGCGACATGAGGTCGGCAAACGTCATTACCCAGGCCGGGATACCGGCCGGGCATTCTGGACATTCCTCTTCCTCTGCCATCAGTTTTTACCTGCGCCCCCGGGATACCCGGCAACCTGTTGGTTTGGATCCGCCGGACGCCACCTGGTTCCGGGCCGGCCTACTCTTCCTCACCACCGCGCTTGGACGGCGGCAGGTAGGTTTTCAGCATGGACTTGATCACCCGCGGATTCTGGCCGGCCTGTATGGCCAGCAAGGCATCAATGATCATCGAACGTATCGTCGCTTCCTCGCCGCTGCGCAGCGCCAGCTTGTCGGCCACCGGCAACGCGATCATGGTCGCCAGCATTGCCCCGTAGAGCGTGGTCAGCAGCGCAACCGCCATGGCCGGACCGATGGATTTCGGATCATCCATGGCTGACAGCATCTGCACCAGGCCGATCAGCGTGCCGATCATGCCCATGGCCGGACCCACATCGCCAAGCGCGAGGAAAATCGATTTTCCCTGATCGTGACGCTCTATGGTTTTTTTCATGTCCTTGGTGAGCATTTCACGCACCACCTCGGGATCATGCCCGTCTACCAGCAACTGTATGCCCTGCTGCAGGAAAGGCTCGCTGACTTCCTTGCCTTCCAGGGACAACAGTCCACCCTTGCGGGCCGCATCGGCCAGTTCAGCGATTTCTTCGATCAGGGCTTCCGGGTCTGCGGTTTTGAAGATGAAGGCCTTGGCTGCGATCTTGGCGGCACCCAGGAACTGCGCGAGGCTGTATTTGACCAGCACCACGAAGGTAGATCCGCCAAACACGATCAGGATCGAGGGCGGATTCACGAACAGCAGGATGGAACCGCCCATCATCATGGCCATGGCCACGATGGCGAACGAGCCCAGCATTCCAATAATTGTCGCCAGATCCATGGCGTGCCCAATATCTCCAGATTACCCAGTTATCATCGGCCAGATCGTCTCTCTCTTGAGTTAGATTCTAGCCCGGCTGGTTAGTATAGGGTGTGACCGGGCACTGGCAATTGATTTGCCGGAGCCGCTCGGCTAACGTGCGGCCTGAAACCGGGAGACACATATGGCACGGCGCAAAGCGGGCTTTCAGTTTGAAAAGGCTCTTGAGGAACTGGAATCCCTGGTAACCCGGATTGAAGAAGGCGATCTGTCGCTGGAAGAGTCCCTCACGGCCTTTGAGCGGGGCGTGCAACTCACCCGCGAGTGCCAGAAAGCGCTGGACGAGGCAGAGCAGAAAGTGGAAATCCTGTCCTCGGACCAACCAGACCCCGACGAGGAAGACGAGGATACGGATGTCCCCGGGGACGGGCCGTTCTGAACTCGCCAGGCACCCCAGCGACACTCACCATCTTCCGGGAGCGGTCTGACCGCCTGCTGGCCGGGGCACTCGACACCTACAACTTCCCCGAGCCCCGCCTTGATGCGGCCTGCCGCCATGCAGTGCTCGGTGGCGGCAAGCGCCTGCGCCCCACCCTGGTCTTCCAGACCGCGGCCTGCCTGGGCGAAATCACTGCGCTGACCGATGCCGCCGCCGTCGCGGTGGAACTGGTGCACTGCTATTCACTGGTCCATGACGACCTGCCGGCGATGGACAACGACGACCTGCGGCGCGGCCGGCCCACCGTCCACAAAGCCTACGATGAGGCTACGGCCATACTGGTCGGCGATGCCCTGCAAGCCATGGCCTTCGCCACGCTGGCTGAGAGACAGCCGGCTGCCCCGGCCGGCAACCAGGTGCGCATGGTCGCGGAACTGGCCCGGGCCAGCGGTCCGGAGGGCATGGTCGGCGGACAGGCACTGGATTTACAGGCCACCGGGCAGCAGTTATCCGACGTTGAACTGGAGCAGATGCACGGGCTGAAAACCGGCGCCCTGATCCGTGCCAGCATCCTGCTCGGAGCCCTGAGCACCCGCCGCGTGGAAGAAAGCCTGCGCCAGGCACTTGAAAGCTTTGCCAGGGCACTGGGTCTGGCCTTTCAGATCCAGGATGATATTCTCGATGTGAGCGGCGAAACCCACGTCCTGGGCAAGCAGCAAGGCTCGGACGCGAAACTCGACAAACCGACCTATGTCAGCATCCTCGGGCTGGCTGGCGCGCGCCTGGCCCGGGAAAATGCCCACCAGGCTGCTGTTGCCGCCCTGCGGCAGCTGCCGGGCGACGCCAGCGGCCTGCTGGCACTCACTGACCACGTGGTGGCGCGTTCGACCTGATCTCCGGGCTTGTCAAACCTTGCCTACAACCGGCTTCCACCGTCATCATATGTACCCCCTGCGCAGAGAGCCTGCCCCGTCGTGCAGAAAAGCTTCAACAAGATACCGCGCCAGCGGCCGCTGACCCCCCTGCTCGACCGGATCGAGGCACCGGCGGACCTGCGCTGCCTGCCAGGTGACGACCTGCCCACCCTGGTCGATGAGTTGCGCGAGTTCCTGCTCTACACCGTGGGCCAGACCGGCGGCCACTTCGGTGCCGGATTGGGCGTGGTGGAACTGACCGTGGCGCTGCACTACACCTTCACCACGCCGTGGGATCGCATCGTCTGGGATGTCGGTCACCAGGCCTACCCGCACAAGATTCTGACCGGCCGCCGGGAGGCCATGGCGACCCTGCGCCAGGCCGGCGGCCTGGCGGCATTTCCCAACCGCGCTGAGAGCGAGTACGACGCCTTTGGCACCGGGCACTCGAGTACCAGCGTCAGCGCCGCACTCGGCATGGCCATGGCCGCGCGTGTCGCCGGCGAACGCCGCCATAGCGTGGCAGTCCTTGGCGATGGCGCCCTGACCGCGGGCATAGCCTTCGAGGCGCTCAATCACGCGGCGCATGAACGGGCCAACCTGCTGGTGATCCTGAACGACAATGACATGTCGATATCACGCAATGTCGGCGGTCTGCACAACTACCTGGCGCGCATACTGTCCAGCCGCACCTATGCGTCGGTACGCGAGGGCGGCAAGCGCATGCTCAACGATCGCCCGACCGCGCGCGAACTGGTGAAGAAAGCCGAAGAACAGATCAAGGCAATGGTGGCACCCAGCACCCTGTTCGAGGAAATGGGATTCAACTACATCGGCCCGGTGGACGGCCACGATGTCGAACTGCTGGCGCAGACCCTGCGCAATATGCGCGACCTGCGCGGCCCCCAGTTTCTGCACATCGTCACGGTCAAGGGCAAAGGGTTCCTGCCCGCCGAGCGCGACCCCATCGGGTACCACGCCATTACCAAGCTGGAACCGGAACCGCCGGTCAAACCGGTCAAGCCCAAGCCGGCGAATAAACCCAAGTACTCCAACGTTTTTGGTGACTGGTTGTGCGACATGGCCGCAGCCGACCCACGCCTGATCGGCATCACGCCGGCGATGTGCGAGGGTTCGGACCTGCTGCGCTTTTCGCAGGAATTTCCGCAGCGCTACCACGACGTCGCCATCTGCGAACAACATGCCGTGACCCTGGCAGCCGGCATGGCCTGCGAAAAACTCAAACCGGTGGTAGCGATTTATTCCACCTTCCTGCAGCGTGCTTACGATCAACTGATACACGACGTGGCAGTGCAGAATCTTGACGTGTTGTTTGCAATTGATCGTGCCGGACTGGTGGGCGAAGACGGCCCCACGCATGCCGGCAGTTTTGACCTGACCTACCTGCGCTGCATTCCCAATATGCTGCTCATGACGCCCTCGGATGAAAACGAAACCCGCCTGCTGCTCAACACCGGGCACCGGCACAATGGCCCGGCAGCCGTGCGTTATCCGCGTGGCACCGGCCCTGGCGTGACCATCAGCAACAGCCTGGAAGGCGTGGAGATCGGCCGTGGCGTCATGCGGCGCAGGGGCGACAGCGTTGCCATCCTCTCATTCGGCGCGCTGCTGACGCCCGCACTGCGCGCTGCCGAACGCATCAACTGCAGCGTGGCTGACATGCGCTTCGTGAAGCCGCTGGATGAAGCCCTGGTCCGCAAGCTGGCGTGTTCTCACCGGCTGCTGGTAACCCTGGAAGAAAACACCACGCAGGGTGGCGCCGGCAGCGCCGTCAATGAATTTCTGCAGCGTGAAAACCTGCTGATTCCGGTGCTCAATCTTGGCCTTCCGGATGCATTTCTGGAGCACGGCAAACCGGCCGACATGCTGCGTGATTGCGGCCTGAGCGCAAGTGGGATAGAGGCGTCCATTGAGACCAGGCTGGCGGAACTGGGGGGGGGTGCGCAACTGCCGCTCGGTGGCCTGGAGCCTGCGGGCTGAGACAGCCCGTACCAACGCAACGCCTGGTGAAGCTAGTCGTCCAGCATATGGCCGAGCTTGCCGGCCTTGGTATTCAGGTAGCGGGTATTGTGCGGATTCTTCTCGGTCTGCAGGGAAACCCGTTCCACGACCTCGATCCCGGCCACCTGCGCCATGGCCGTCACCTTCAGCGGATTATTGGTCAGTAACCGCACACGGCGAATCCCCAGGTGCTCAAACATGACTTTGCACACGGTGTAATCACGCATGTCGGCACCGAATCCGAGCTGTTCATTGGCTTCCACGGTATCAGCACCCGCGTCCTGCAATTCGTAGGCACGGATTTTATTGATCAGGCCGATGCCGCGCCCTTCCTGGCGCAGATACAGGATCACGCCCTGACCCAGGCGCGCAATGACCTCCATGGCACTCGATAGCTGATTTCCGCAATCACAACGCATGCTGTGCAGCGCGTCGCCGGTCAGGCACTCTGAGTGCACGCGCGCCAGCACTGGTTCGTTATCGGAAAAATTGCCTATCGTCAGCGCGATATGCTCTTCACCGGTTTCCGGATCCTGGAAACCATGCATCTCGAACTCACCAAAGTCCGTCGGCAGGCGGGCGGAAACCACGAAGCGAACGCTCATAGACGGCAAAACCTGTAACTGATGAATAAAATGATTGTACCAGAGGTGCCACATCGGGCCGCCGGAGGGGCGTGCCGGGTCGGTGAAAAACTAGCGACGCAGTTCCATCAGGCCTTCTTTCTCGCGTATCTCGACCTCGCGCAGGAAAGTCATGCCCAGCAGCACCGACTGCGGATAATTACCCTCGATCACGACGGCATCCACATTCTGCACTTCGATCACACCGACCTGCACGCGATCCAGTTTCAGGGCATAAGCCTGTACCGAGCCACTGGCGGTCGTCACCATACCGGGCCGACCCAGGTACACGAAATCTATGCCGAGCCGACGGGCCTGGGCACCGTTCATGGCGACCGAACTGGCCCCGGTATCCACCAGGAAGCGCACCGGTTGGCCATTGATGCTGCCGTGCACGTGATAAGCACCGTCGGGATCGGCCAGGATGCTGACCAGTTCCTGCTCCGGCGCCGTGAAATTGCTGTGTATGCCGCCGGACATGGTCACCCGACGAACTTCGCCGTCAATCTCAATGTCGGCATACTTGCTGGTAGCGTCGATCAGGCGCACACCGGACGTGCCGGTTTCTCCGGCTTTCAGGAGTTGCTGCTGCCCATTGATCTGCAGCATGGCGCGACCCTTGAACAGCGCCTGTACCTGCACGTACACGGCAGCAGCCAGGCATTGGGGCGCCAGTAACAGTGCAATGAGGCAGGCCAGGCCAGGCAGGCGCATGCAGTTCAGCCGCCGACCACCCACAAAATCACGTGCATGGCCACCAGCGCATAGACCCCGGCAATCACGTCATCAATCATGATGCCAAAGCCACCGTGGACGTGCTCGTCAGCCACCCGAATCGGCCAGGGCTTCCATATATCGAACAGGCGAAATAGTGCGAAGCCGACAATGATCCAGATCCATTCGACGGGTACCGCCAGCATGGTGATCCAGAAACCGATGATCTCATCCCAGACGATGCCGCCATGATCATGCACACCCATGTATTTGGAAGTGGCGTCACAGATGGCGACGCCAAATGCAAAGCCCGCGACGATAATGCCCACGTACAGCCACATCGGGGCATCGGCAAACAGCAGGTAGGGCGGGATGGCCGCCAGGGTTCCGACGGTGCCGGGCGCCTTGGGTGACAGGCCGGTGCCAAATCCGAACGCCAGGAAATGTACCGGGTTGGAAAACACCTCCGGCATGCGGACCGGTTGTTCTTCAGAAGTGCTGGTATCCGCTGTCATCTTGTAGGGTCCTGTTGCCGGCTGTATCGATCAACCACACACCCCCCCCTGTCACGGCCCTGCCAATCTCGGTCAGGGGCACGCCCGTTTCGGCGGCGATCTGCGGCAACCTGTTGCGCATAGATTCTTTCACAGTAAAGCACAGTTCATAGTCATCACCGCCGGCCAGCGCCCAGTCCTGCGCCTGCCCGGCAGCCAAGCCCGCCGCCTCAT
>JBFJWR010000104.1:0-9252 GCA_041623535.1 Pseudomonadales bacterium | reverse complement strand
GGTGTGCGCTATACAGATTTGTATGCCGCGATGGACAGGCCGCTACCGGCGGCGGATGTCGGTGAGCAGGTGGAAGTGCAGGCGCGCTACAGTGGCTATATTGAACGCCAGCAGGCCGAGATTGAGCGCCAGATTCAGTTTGCCGAACTGGCGATTCCTCCGCAGCTGGACTTTGCCGCCGTACATGGGCTCTCTGCAGAAGCATTGCAGAAACTCGCCGAAGTCCGGCCACTGACGCTTGGCCAGGCCGGCCGCATACCGGGTATCACGCCCGCGGCAATTTCAATCCTGCTGGTGCACCTGCGTCGTCATGGCGGGACAAGTGCTCCGACCAGTCGGGCCGGCTGATGCCCGGCTCCAAAGATCATGAGGCAGATCATGAAAAAGTCAGCCAGTTTCTGGCACGCGGCCCGATAGAGCTGACGGAATCGCAGGTCGGCCTGCTGGTGCAGTACCTGGATGTACTGGAGCACTGGAACCACAAGATCAACCTGGTTTCCTGTCGGAATCGCGCGGAACTGCTGGAGCGGCACGTGCTGGATTCGCTGACCCTGTTGCCCCACCTGCGGGCCGGAACCGTTGTGGACGCCGGCAGTGGCGCCGGCCTGCCCGGTATGCCACTGGCCATCGCCCGTCCTGATGTCCAGTTTCACCTCGTGGACAGTAATGCGAAAAAGACCGGTTTTCTTTATTCCGCCAGCGCCGGACTGGGATTAAGCAATGTTATGATCCACAACACTCGATTGCATGCGTTACCACCCGGGGTCCGGCCTGACTGCCTGGTATCGCGCGCCTTCGGGCCGGTGACCGACCTCTTGAAAGAAAGTAACGCCGTTCTGCCACCCGGTGCACTCCTGCTACTGATGAAGGGCCGGAATTACGAGGCGGAACTGAGTGCCATTCAGGCTCCCTTCGAGGTGGTGGCGGTGCATGATCTTTCTCCGGCCGATGCGCCTGGCCGGAGCATGTTAATGGAGCTGCGCAAAATGGATGAGTCGGCATGAGCTATGTGATCGCCCTGATTAACCAGAAAGGCGGTGTCGGGAAAACCACCACGGCTGTCAATCTGGCCGCATCCCTGGCCGCGACCCGCCGGCGGGTGTTGTTGATCGACATGGACCCGCAGGGCAACGCGACCATGGGCAGCGGTGTTGAAAAGAACGATCTGCAGCATTCCATCTACGAGGCCATGGTCGGCAAGGCGGAACTGGATGCCGTGTGCTGCAAGGGCCTGGATGCCGGCTATGACTTATTGCCGGCGAACAGCGACCTGACTGCCGCCGAGGTCGAACTGCTCAGCATGAGCATGAAAGAATACCGCCTGCGTTACCTGCTGGCTCACGTGCGCAAGCAATATGACTACGTACTTATCGACTGCCCACCGGCACTCAACATGCTTACGGTGAACGCGATGGCGGCCGCCCAGGGCGTCATTATTCCGGTGCAGTGTGAATATTATGCGCTGGAGGGCCTTGCCGCCCTGCTCAATACGATTCGCCAGGTCCAGAAAACCGTGAACGAAGGCCTGAAGATCGAGGGCCTGCTGCGCACCATGTACGATGGCCGTAACAGCCTTTCCCGCGAGGTTTCCGGCCAGCTCAGCGCACACTTTGGCGACCAGCTGTTTCGTACCCTGATACCGCGTAATGTCCGCCTGGCCGAGGCGCCCAGTCATGGCATGCCGGTAATCACCTATGATCGGCAGTCCAAGGGCTCCATCGCCTATCTTGCGCTGGCTGGCGAGTTGCTGCGCAAGTCGGATGCGAGCGTGACCACGGCCGAGGTGGCGGCATGAACGCGCGCAAGCGGGGCCTGGGCCGCGGGCTGGATGCGCTGCTGGGTTCGACAGCACCGCTGGGCAGCGCAGATACCGCCGTCAGCCTGGATGCCGGCATGCCGCTGCGCCAGGACCGGCCGCCGGGCGGTGAAGGCCTGGTGCAGTTGCCGGTGGAATTCATCCGTCGTGGTCGTTTCCAGCCGCGCCGGCATTTCGCGCCCGAGGCCCTGGACAGTCTGGCCAGTTCCATCCGGGCCCAGGGAATCATGCAACCGCTGGTGGTTCGCCGCCTGCCGGGTGAAACAGATGCCTACGAACTCATAGCCGGCGAACGGCGCTGGCGGGCCAGTCAGCGCATTGGCCTGGAAAGCGTGCCCTGCATGGTGCGCGAAATTGACGATCAGGCTGCACTGGCCATGGCGCTGGTGGAAAACCTGCAGCGCGAAGATCTCAATCCGAGTGAAGAAGCCGCAGCAATGCAGAGGCTGCAGGAAGAGTTTGACCTGACCCACGAAGCAATCGCCGAAGCGGTCGGCAAGTCCCGGGTCGCTGTCACCAACGCCCTGCGCTTACTGCGCCTGGAACCTGAAGTGCGCGCGCTGCTGGAGCGTGGCGAGCTGGAAATGGGCCATGCGCGGGCGTTGCTGGGCGTTGAGGGCGCAGCACAGGCGCGTATCGCCCACGAGACCGTCAACCGCAACCTTACCGTGCGCCAGGTGGAAAGCATGGTCCGCGAGGAAAATGCCGGTGCTGCAAGAGGAGCCCGCTCCGCACCGGCCCGCAGACCCCGTGATCCGGATGTGGCACGACTCGAAGAACAGCTCGCCGAGCATATCGGATTGCCGGCCACGCTTGAACAGGGCAGTGGCGGCAAGGGGCGATTGGTATTGCGTTACAGCAACGTCGACGAATTGGAAGGTGCACTGGCGCGCATTGGGCTAAAAGAGCGCGAAAAATAAACAAAATTGCCTTGAAGGGTCGATTTAGCCGACTAGACTGAAGGACTTGCTGCCTTTCTTATTGAAGGCAGAGGGCCATCCTCATATACTTTGCGCCGCGCCGGAGGAGGGCATGTTGCTCGCCCGGCACCGGTAACCGACTGAAAGTGAGCGCATAAATGTTCAGCCGGAAGAATTCCGAACCTGCTACGCCGACAACCGGTAGCAGTATTCCCCGCCCCCCGGCACGACGCCTGGTGGCAGTGCAGGGGCTACTGGGGCTGGCCATGAGTCTGGCAGCCCTGTATTTCGGAGGGTACTGGGAGTTTCGGTCGGCACTGGCTGGCATGCTGGTGGCGCTGTTACCGAACCTGGTATTCGTGGCGATTGCGTTCCGGCATACCGGCGCGCGCGCTGCACAACTGGCGATCGGAGACTTGTACCTGGCTGAGGCCTGCAAGTTTCTGTTGACGGTGATTATGTTTGCGCTGGTGTTTGCGTTTCTGCAGCCACTGGCGCCTGAATGGGTGTTTGCCTCATATATCGCGGCGTTATCCGCGTATTGGCTGGGCCCCTGGCTTGTGACCCGCCGACCGCAGACAAACAGAGTCTGCGGCCAGGTTTCTTGAACGAGGAGATCACGACAGAAATGGCAGGCGCGAGTAGTGGCGAGTACATTAAGCACCACCTGACCAATCTCACTTTCGGGCAGCATCCCGATGGTCACTGGGGCCTGGCGCATTCCGCACAGGAAGCTGCCGAGATGGGTTTCTGGGCGGTGCATCTGGATACCCTGGGCTGGTCCTATGCCCTGGGCACACTTTTTTGCTACCTGTTTTATCGTGCTGCACGAACCGCCTCGGTGGAAACGCCGGGAAAATTGCAGAACCTTGTCGAGGTGATGATCGAATTTGTCGACACCAGCGTGAAGGATGCCTTCCACGGGCGGAATGCCCTGGTTGCCCCGCTGGCCCTGACCATCTTCGTCTGGATCTTCCTCATGAATTTCATGGATCTCATTCCGGTGGACTGGATCCCCGGCCTGTTTTCCCTGACCGGCATACATTTTATGAAGGTTGTGCCGACGACGGATCCCAATGCCACGCTGGGCATGTCGATCTCGGTATTTATCCTGATCCTGTATTACAGCATCAAGGTGAAGGGCGTCGGCGGGTTTGTTGGTGAACTCACCCTGCAGCCTTTTGGCAAGTGGATGATACCCTTCAACCTGCTGCTCGAAGGCGTGGCGCTGATTGCCAAGCCGATTTCTCTTGGACTGCGACTGTTCGGCAACATGTATGCTGGCGAACTGATTTTCATCCTGATTGCCCTGCTGCCCTTTTGGGTACAGTGGGTACTCCAGGTGCCATGGGCAATTTTTCATATCCTCGTGATTACACTGCAGGCCTTCATCTTTATGATGCTGACTATTGTGTATATCAGCATGGCGCACGAGGATCACTAGTTCAGGTCCCAGGAAACTGGTACCAGGCGTTAGGTTCGGGTCATGTTGGCCCAATTACTCGGAAAGACGGAAATAACCAGGAGCAAAAATGGAAACTGTAGTTGGATTGACGGCAATCGCCGTGGGACTGCTAATCGGTGGCGGCGCATTTGGCACGGCAATCGGATTTGGCCTGCTCGGCGGCAAGTTTCTGGAAGGCGCCGCTCGCCAGCCGGAAATGGTGCCCATGCTGCAGACCAAGATGTTTATCGTGGCAGGCCTGCTCGACGCGGTCCCCATGATCGGTGTTGGTATCGCACTGTTCTTCACCTTCGCCAATCCGTTCGTCGGATTGCTGGGCTAGCAGGGCCTGGCCAGACGGGAGGCATGCCATGAACTTGAATCTGACCATGATCGGCCAGTCGATCGGCTTCATCGTATTTGTCATGTTCTGCATGAAATACGTTTGGCCGCCCATTACCGCGGCACTGCGCGAACGCCAGGACCGGATTGCGGCCGGGCTCGAAGCCTCACGCCGTGCGGAACGGGATCTGGAACTGGCCCAGGAGAAAGTGGCCGAGCAATTGCGCCAGGCCAAGGCGCAGGCGGCCGAGATTCTTGAACAGGCCAACCGTCGTGCTGGCCAGATTGTTGAAGAGTCGAAAAGCCAGGCCGTTGTAGAGGCCGACAAGGTCAAGGCGGCTGCCCGGGTCGAATTGGAGCAGGATATGAACCAGGCTCGCGAGGCGCTGCGCAAGCAGGTCGCGCAACTGGTGGTAACCGGCGCTGAAAAAGTATTGGGCGATTCGGTGGACCAGGCAGCGCACGGCGCCTACCTGGACAAACTGGCGGCCGGACTCTAGGCCCGGGACATGGCAGAAACCCTTACACTTGCCCGCCCGTATGCGCGTGCCGCATTCGAGTACGCCCTGGCAGGCCATGGACTGGATTCCTGGTCCGGAAAACTGGCTCTGCTGGCTGGGCTGCTCAATGAAGAAGCGGTTCGCCTGGCATGCCGTGAACCGGCGTCCACTGCCGACCGTCGGGCCGAGGTATTGCTGGAACTGACCGGCGACCTGAATGACGCGGCGATGTCCAATTTTATTCGCCTGTTGTCACGGAATGGTCGTCTGGAACTGTTGCCCGAAATTCACGAACTTTTCGAGCGCCAGCGCGCAGAACACGAACAGGCTATCCAGGTGCGGGCCATTTCGGCATTTCCCTTGTCTGCAGAACAGCTTTCCACGCTCACCGAGCGCCTTGAGCGCCGCCTGAGCCGGAAAGTGCAGATCGCAGAAGAAGTGGATGCCGGACTGATAGGCGGCATCCTGATACATGCCGGCGACAAGGTTATAGATGGCTCGCTACGCGGCCGCCTTGACCGGCTTGCCGACTCCATTCTCAGTTAATCGTTTGTATAGGCTCAGAACATGCAGCAACTGAACCCCTCAGAGATCAGTGACATCATCCGCCAGCGTATTGAAAAGCTGAATATTGGTACCGAGGCGCGGACCGAGGGCACCATCGTCAGTCTGAGTGACGGCATCGTCCGCATTCACGGCCTGGCCGATGTCATGTACGGGGAAATGATCGAATTTTCCGGTGGCGTTTATGGCCTGGCACTGAACCTGGAAAAAGATTCCGTCGGTGCGGTGGTCCTGGGTGATTACCTGGGTCTGGCCGAAGGCCAGAAAGCCCGCTGTACCGGCCGGGTGCTGGAAGTGCCGGTTGGCCCTGCCCTGCTCGGTCGCGTGGTCGATTCACTGGGTAACCCGATTGATGGTAAAGGCGCGATTGATGCGTCCGGAACCGCGCCAGTTGAGCAGGTGGCTCCCGGTGTGATCTGGAGAAAATCCGTTGACCAGCCGGTACAGACCGGGCTGAAGTCGATTGATGCCATGGTGCCGATTGGTCGCGGTCAGCGCGAACTGATCATCGGTGACCGCCAGACCGGTAAAACAGCAGTTGCGGTCGATGCGATCATCAACCAGAAAGGCACCGGCGTAAAATGCATCTACGTTGCGGTCGGTCAGAAGCAGTCTTCCATTGCGGCCGTCGTGCGCAAACTGGAAGAGCATGGTGCGATGGAACACACCATCATCGTTGCGGCGGCTGCCGCCGATCCGGCTTCGACACAGTTCCTGGCTCCGTACACCGGCTGCACCATGGGCGAGTATTTCCGTGATCGTGGTGAAGACGCACTGATTGTTTACGATGACCTGACCAAGCAGGCCTGGGCGTATCGCCAGATTTCGCTGTTGCTGCGTCGTCCGCCGGGTCGTGAAGCCTATCCGGGTGACGTCTTCTATTTGCACTCGCGTTTGCTGGAACGCGCCTCGCGGGTCAACCAGGAATATGTTGAAAAATTCACCGGTGGTGAGGTCAAGGGTAAGACCGGTTCGCTGACGGCATTGCCGATCATTGAAACGCAGGCCGGTGACGTTTCGGCTTTCGTACCGACCAACGTGATCTCCATTACCGACGGCCAGATTTTCCTGGAAACCGACCTGTTCAACTCGGGTATCCGTCCGGCTATCAATGCCGGTCTGTCGGTATCGCGGGTTGGTGGCGCGGCGCAAACCAAGATCATCAAGAAACTCGGCGGCAGTATCCGCCTTGCCCTCGCGCAGTACCGGGAACTGGCTGCGTTTGCGCAGTTCGCTTCCGATCTGGACGAGGCGACCCGCAAGCAGCTGGAGCATGGCCAGCGGGTGACCGAGCTGATGAAACAGAAGCAGTACTCACCGCTGAGCGTTGCCGAGATGGGTCTCAGCCTGTACGCGGCCAATGAGGGTTTCCTGGAAGATATCGATGTCACCAAGGTCGTTGATTTTGAGACAGCTTTGCTTTCGTACGCCAACGCGGAACACAAGGCACTGCTCGACGAAATTAACGCATCGTGTGACTACAACGATGAGATTGCCGGGAAGTTCACCAAGCTGTTGACCGATTTCAAGGCCAAGCAGACCTGGTAAGTAGTTCGACCCCAACCTGATTGCGAGTAAGGTCCTTTCATGTCCGGAGCGAAAGAAGTTCGCGGCAAAATTGCCTCGATCAAGAATACGCAGAAGATCACCAGTGCCATGGAACTGGTGGCGGCCAGCAAGATGCGGCGTGCGCAACAGCGCATGGTCGCGGGTCGCCCCTATGCAGATCGCATCCGGCAGGTGATCGGCCATCTGGCCAATGCCAATCCGGAGTACCAGCATCTCTTTCTGCAGTCCGGTGAGGTTACCAAGGTCGGTTTTATCCTGGTGTCCTCCGATCGTGGCTTGTGCGGCGGCCTGAACAACAACCTGTTCAAGGCGCTGATCCGCAAGATGAAAGAGTACCGGGACGCTGGCGTGGCCAACGAAATGTCGGTCATTGGTGGCAAGGGTGTTTCGTTTTTTCGCTCAACCGGCGGCAACATGACTGCGGTGATGACGCAGTTGGGTGACGAGCCGTCCCTGAATGACCTGGTGGGTGGTATCAAGGTCATGCTGGAACACTTCGAGTCCGGTGAGATCCAGCGCCTGTACGTGGTTTCCAATCGCTTTGTGAACACCATGACCCAGGAACCGACGGTTGAGCAGTTGTTGCCGTTGGTACCCGAAGACAACGACGACCTTGCCCACCACTGGGACTATCTCTACGAACCCGAAGCCCAGCCCATCATCGATGGCCTGATGGTTCGCTACGTCGAGTCCGTGGTGTACCAGGCCGTGGTGGAGAACAATGCCTGCGAGCAGGCGGCGCGCATGATCGCGATGAAGAGCGCCACCGATAATGCAGGCGACCTGATCGAGGACCTCCAGTTGATCTACAACAAGGCCCGTCAGGCAGCCATTACCCAGGAAATTTCCGAGATCGTCGGCGGCGCGGCCGCTATCAGTTAATCGTATTTATCGTTTTGAGTATTCAGAGGAACAAGGCATGAGCAGCGGAAAGATCGTGCAGATCATCGGAGCCGTTATCGACGTGGAATTCGCCCGTGATTCGGTGCCGAATATATATGACGCGCTGAAAGTCGAAGATCGCTCGACCACACTCGAGGTACAGCAGCAGCTGGGCGACGGCGTGGTCCGTGCCATTGCCATGGGTTCAACGGAAGGTCTGCGTCGCGGGCTGGAAGTCAGCAACACGGGTGCACCCATCAGCGTTCCGGTGGGCACTGAAACACTGGGCCGCATCATGGATGTGCTGGGCAACCCGATCGATGAAGCCGGCCCGATCGGCGAGAAACTACGTTCTCCGATCCACCGCAAACCGCCGACTTATGCGGAACAGGCGGCTACCGCAGAGTTGCTGGAAACCGGCATCAAGGTGATCGACCTGCTCTGTCCGTTCGCCAAAGGCGGCAAAGTCGGGCTGTTTGGTGGTGCCGGCGTCGGCAAGACCGTGAACATGATGGAACTGATTCGCAACATCGCGATCGAGCACAGCGGCTTCTCGGTGTTTGCCGGGGTGGGTGAGCGGACCCGGGAAGGGAACGACTTCTACCACGAAATGAAGGAATCCAGCGTTCTCGATAAGGTTTCGCTGGTGTACGGCCAGATGAATGAGCCGCCGGGCAACCGCCTGCGTGTCGCCCTGACCGGCCTGAGTATCGCCGAGAACTTCCGGGATGACGGTCGCGACGTACTGTTGTTCGTCGATAACATCTACCGTTACACCCTGGCTGGTACTGAAGTATCCGCACTGCTGGGACGGATGCCCTCCGCCGTGGGTTACCAGCCGACACTGGCTGAAGAAATGGGCGCCCTGCAGGAGCGCATCACGTCCACCAAGACCGGGTCGATCACCTCGATTCAGGCCGTGTATGTACCCGCCGATGACCTGACCGACCCGTCCCCGGCAACCACCTTTGCGCACCTTGACTCAACCGTCACACTGTCGCGTGATATTGCATCACTTGGTATTTACCCAGCGGTAGACCCGCTCGACTCAACTTCCCGGCAGCTTGATCCGCTGGTTGTTGGTGAAGAACATTACAACGTTGCCCAGGGTGTTAAGGGTGTCTTGCAGAAATACAAAGAGCTGAAAGACATTATCGCGATTCTTGGCATGGATGAACTGTCAGAAGAAGACAAGCTGACGGTTAACCGGGCCCG
>JBFJWR010000103.1:0-9265 GCA_041623535.1 Pseudomonadales bacterium | reverse complement strand
GGCTCGTAGGCCGACTTGATGCCGGCGAACACGTTGCGCGTTTCTCCGCCGAGATCGAGCGTCAGTTGCAGCAGCTTGTCGGCGCCTTCGACGTGATTGGCCGCGGCGATGCGGGCGACCCGCAGATCCACCCTGGCGAAATCATCGTATCCAATCTCCGTGCCGATGGGGTCGCGTTCCAGGTGCGGGTTGGCCGGGGCGGCGGGCTGCGCGGATTCTTGTGCGGATTCGGTCATGGCAGTGAGTTGCTCCGTATCGATGCGGGTCATGAGAGGGGTGAACTGTGCGATGGGATGGTCCAGCAGGCTGCTGTTTATGTCGGCCCAGCAGAGCGGGTCGATCTGCAGAAAGCTTTCGGTGCGCGCGGCCAGTTCGGGCAGTACCGGCTTGATGTAGAGCACCAGCAGGCGGAACAGGTTCAGTCCCGTGGTACAAACCCGGTGCGCTTCACCGGCGGTCTCGTCGTTGCGTGCCAGCACCCAGGGCTGGCGTTCCTGCAGGTACTCGTTGGCGTTGTCGGCCATTTGCATGATGGTCCGCATGGCGCGGGCGAACTCGCGCTCTTCGTAACACCGGGCGACTTCATCGGCGCGTTCCTGCATCTGCGTGAGCAGTTCCGGCCGGTCGAGTTCGCCGGCCAGTCGCCCCGCAAAGCGCTTGCCGATGAACCCGGCACAGCGGCTCGCGATGTTGACCAGTTTGCCGACCAGGTCGCTGTTGACCTTCTGCTGGAAGTCTTCGAGGTTCAGATCCAGATCCTCGACGCCGGAGCCGAGCTTGGCCGCGAAGTAATAGCGCAGGTACTCGGGGTTCAGGTGTTCCAGGTAGGTGCGGGCGCGAATGAACGTGCCGCGCGACTTGGACATCTTCTGGCCATTCACGGTCAGGAAACCATGGGCACACACGGCCGTTGGCCGGCGATAGTCGGCGCCGTGCAACATGGCCGGCCAGAACAGCGAATGGAAGTAGATGATGTCCTTGCCGATGAAGTGATAGACCTCGGCGCTGGAGTCCGTTGCCCAGAAGTCGTCGAATTGCAGGGATGGTTCGCGCTGACAAAGATTCTGAAAGCTGGCCATGTAGCCGATCGGTGCATCCAGCCAGACATAAAAGTACTTGCCGGGTGCATCCGGGATCTCGAACCCGAAATAGGGCGCGTCGCGGGAGATGTCCCATTCCTGCAACCCGCTTTCGAACCATTCCTCCAGCTTGTTGCTGACCTCGCGCTGCAGGGCGTGGCCGCCGGTCCACTCGCGCAGCATCGCTTCAAAAGCCGGCAGGCGGAAGAAGTAGTGCTCGGACTCGCGTTCTTCCGGTCGCGCGCCGGACAGCACCGAGTAGGGATCTATGAGTTCCGCTGCCGCATAGGTGGTGCCGCAGACCTCGCAATTGTCACCGTACTGATCCTCCGCCTTGCAGCGCGGACAGCGGCCCTTCACGAAACGGTCGGCGAGGAACAGTTCTTTTTCGGGGTCGTAGAACTGGCGCACGCTGCGGGTGGTGATATGGCCCTTTTCCCGGTTGCGCAGGTAAATGGTCTCGGCCAGTTCACGGTTTTCCGGGGAATGCGTGGAATGGTAGTTGTCAAACTGGATGTGGAAGTCAGCAAAGTCCCGCTGATGCTCGGCGCGCACGCCGGCGACCAGTTCTTCGGCGGTAACGCCCAGTTGCTCCGCCTTGAGCATGATGGCTGTGCCGTGCGAATCGTCGGCGCACACGTACCAGCATTCCACCCCGCGCAGCTTCTGGTAGCGGGCCCAGATGTCGGTCTGTATGTATTCCAGCAGGTGCCCAATGTGGATCGGGCCATTGGAATACGGCAATGCGCTGGTGACCAGGATGCGGCGGTCTGACATCGGTGGGCCTTAGCTGTCCGGAGGTGAAAATCGCGCGCCCGCCGCTGGTGGGCGGCGATCCTGCGCAAAAGCGCAATTCTACTGGTCTATTGCACTGTGCGCGACAGCCCATTGTAATGAGCGCCCCCGCAAGCACTGGAATGAGAAGGCATGATTACCCGACAGCAGATTGAGGACGTGTTGCGCCAGCACGATGATCCGCACCTGGAACAGGACCTTATGTCGCTGGGTCTGCTGAAGGATGTGCAGATTGAAGGCTCCCGGGTACGGGTGGAACTGGAGTTCGGGTACGCCTGTGACAGCCTGCGCGGCGGGCTGCAGCAATTGCTGGAAGTGGCCATCGGCAACCTGGCGGATGACCTGCAGGTCGAGGTGAAACTTGGCTGGCGGGTGGCGGCCGCGCCGTTTCGTGATGGGGTGGAGCCCATCCCCGGGGTGCGTAATGTCATTGCCGTGGCATCCGGCAAGGGCGGGGTCGGCAAGTCCACCACGGCGGTGAACCTGGCGCTTGCCCTGCACCGTGAAGGCGCCCGTGTCGGCATTCTCGATGGCGACATCTATGGTCCCAGCCAGGGCATCATGCTTGGCGTGCCCCCCGAGACGCGCCCGGAAGTCATTGATGAGAAAGCCTTTCGGCCGATTTCAGCGCATGGTCTGCAGGCCATTTCCATGGGCTTCCTGGCCGGACCCAATACGCCGATGATCTGGCGCGGGCCCATGGTCAGTGGTGCCCTGCTGCAGCTGGCACGCCAGACAGTCTGGGACGACCTCGATTACCTGGTGGTCGATCTGCCGCCCGGCACCGGCGACATCCAGTTGACGCTGGCGCAGAAAATCCCGGTGGTCGGGGCGGTGATCGTGACCACGCCGCAGGATATCGCGTTGCTGGATGCGGTCCGGGGCATCGAAATGTTCGCCAAGGTGGATATCCCGGTGCTGGGGATTGTTGAGAACATGGCCTTTCATGTCTGCCCGGATTGCGGGCACCAGTCGTTTCTCTTTGGCGAGGGTGGCGGTACCCGGGTGGCTGCGGAATACGACACCGCGCTGCTGGGCTCCATCCCCCTGTCGATGATGGTGCGCGAGCAGGCGGACGGGGGCAGGCCGACCGTGATTGCCGAACCGGAATGCCAGATTTCCATGGTTTACCAGGAAATAGCCCGACGCACCGGTGCCCGGCTGGCGCAACTCGCTGCATCGCGTCCCGCCACCAGTCCCGGGGTGATTGCCACCGACCGCTGAGCCGTGTCCTGCGCCGCGCCCTGCGTTATGATCCGCACCCATTGTCCGAGGAATCCGTATGACCATTAAGTCCGACCGCTGGATACGCCGCATGGCGCAGGAACACGGCATGATCGAACCGTTCCAGGATGGCCAGGTTCGCGAGGCTTCCTATGGCAAGGTGATTTCTTATGGACTGTCGAGCTACGGCTACGATGTGCGCTGCACGCGCGAGTTCAAGATTTTCACCAATGTGCTGTGCGCGACGGTGGATCCCAAGAACTTTGATGACACCAGTTTCGTGAATGTCACCAGCGACGTCTGCGTGATCCCGCCCAACTCGTTCGCGTTGGCCTCCACGGTGGAGTTTTTCCGGATTCCGCGCAATGTGCTGACCATCTGCCTGGGCAAGTCCACCTATGCGCGCTGTGGCATCATCGTCAACGTGACGCCGTTGGAGCCGGAATGGGAAGGGCACGTGACGCTGGAGTTCTCCAACACGACCAACCTGCCGGCGAAGATTTATGCGAATGAAGGAGTGGCCCAGATGCTGTTTTACGAATCCGATGAAGCGTGCGAAACCAGTTACAAGGATCGCGGTGGCAAGTACCAGGGGCAGCGCGGCGTGACGCTGCCGAGGGCCTGACATGTTGGATGCATTGCTGGCCTGGGGCCATTACATATCGTTCATGGTGCTGTTCAGCGCGGTGCTGGCTGAACACCTGTTGTTTGATGATATCGCTGCTGCGCCACTGGCACGGCGCCTTTCGATCCTGGATGCGATCTGTGGCGTCGCTGCCCTGCTGGTTCTGATCACCGGTGTGACCAAGGTGATGACGGCACCCCAGGGTGCCGCGTGGTTCATGCAAAACTGGATATTCCACGCCAAGGTGACCCTGTTTTTCGTGATCGCCCTGATTTCGATCTGGCCGACCATTCATTTCATGCGCGGACGTCGCAAGCTGCGTGAAGGTGCTGCGCAGGTGACCTATCCGCGCCTGTTGCGGGTTGCCCTGCGGGTCGAGATGGTGGGCTTGCTGGTTCTGCCGCTGCTGGCTGCGATGATGGCCCGCGGTATCGGTTATACCGGCACCTGAGGTGTTCTGAAGGAATTCAGGTTCGGCGGGTTTGCCCCACCGCGCAGGTTAAATAAAAAATCTGTTATCAATAACAGATTGGTTATCCGGGGTTCAGGATTCCAGCGCGCGCCGGTAAGCAGCGGTCACTTCGGCGCCGAAACAGCACAACTGCACGATCTCGATGTCGGGCATCTCTGAGAGTGTCTCGTGCACGGTCTGTACGGCGATGCGTGCCGCATCGGGAATGGGATAGCCATAGACACCGCAGCTGATGGCGGGAAAGGCGATGGAGCGGACGCCCTGCGCGGCCGCCACTTCCAGGCTGCGCCGGTAGCAGGACGCCAGTAGAGCGGGTTCATTGTGCATTCCGCCGTGCCAGACCGGGCCCACCGTATGAATGACGTATTTTGCCGGCAGGCAATAGCCGCCGGTGATCTTTGCCTCGCCGGTCGGGCAGCCATGCAGCGTGCGACACTCGGCCAGCAGTTCGGGGCCCGCTGCTCTGTGGATGGCGCCATCCACGCCGCCACCACCGAGCCGTGATTCATTCGCGGCGTTGACGATGGCGTCGACCTGCAAGCGGGTGATATCGCCTTCCGTGACGGTAATGCGGTGATCAGCCATTTCCGGGAACACTCCGTTTTACAGGCTTACCTTTTGCGGACCATGAACAGCCCGTCAGCAATCGGCACCAGGCAGATATCGACCCGCTGATCGGTGTGGATCTTGCGGTTCAGGGCCTGGATGGCGCGGGTGTCTTCATCCCCGGAGTTCTCGTGCACCACTGCGCCACCCCACAAGACGTTGTCTATCAGCAGCAATCCGCCGGGGCGCAGCAACTGCAGGCAGTGCTCGTAGTAACCATCGTAGCTGGTCTTGTCAGCGTCTATGAAGGCGAGATCGAAACTATTCTGGCGGCCGTCAGAGAGCAGCCCGGCGAGGGTTTCCAGCGCTGGTGCGAGCCGCAGGTCGATGCGCTGCGCCACGCCGGCTTCCTGCCAGTAGCGCTGCGCGACCTGCGTCCACTCGGCGCTGACGTCACAGGCGATCAACTGGCCATCTGCGGGGAGTGCCGAAGCCACGCACAGGCTGCTGTAGCCGGTGAAAACGCCGACCTCTATACAGTGCCGGGCGCCGATCAGTTGCGCCAGCAGCGCCATGAACTGGCCCTGCTCCGGAGCAATCTGCATGCGCGCCATTTCCATGCCGGATGTTTCTTCCCGCAGTCGCTGCATGACCGGTGTTTCGCGTAGCGAGACACCGAGCAGGTAGTCCTGCAAGGCAGCGGTCAGGTTCAGGGTCTTATTTGACATGCTTGTCGTCCTCGAAAAACCGGGCGATGCGGCCGAAGCTGAGGCCGATGTACCCGGTAAGCGCGCAGATTCCGCCCGCCACGCACAGGATCAGTGCGCCAATGACCACGTTATTGCGCAGGTCGCCTGCTTCCATCCGGTACTCGGCCATGACGATGGCGATCAGCCCGCACATCAGGCCAATGCTCCCGATGCCGAAGATGGCAAATTTCTGCCGCGGGTTGTCTTTCAGCCAGTCGACCAGTCGGGACATGGTTTATGCCAGCAGCCTCGTCAGGATGTCGAGATACAGATCATGCAGTCGATTGATGTCGTCCGCCCGCACCTGCTCGTCGACCTGGTGGATGGTGGTGTTGGGTGGCCCCAGTTCCACCAGTTGCGTGCCGGTGGGTGCGATAAAGCGGCCGTCGGAGGTGCCGCCGCCGGTCGACAGCACGGTTTCCAGGCCGCAGACCGCCTGTATCGAAGCCTGCACCGTCTGGATGAGCGTACCGGGCTTGGTGACGAAGGAATGTCCGGAAAGCGCCCACGCCAGGGTGTATTCCTGGCAATGACGGTCGAGGATCTCGCGGGTGGCGGCCTGCAGGATTTCCGGTGTCTGTGCCGGGCAGAAACGGAAATTGAAATCGACTTCCAGGGTGCCCGGTATGACATTGGTCGCGCCGGTGCCGGCCTGGATGTTGGACACCTGGAAGGTGGTGGGCGGGAACTCCGCCGTGCCGTTGTCCCACTCGTGGCTCGCAAGCTCGGCCAGGGCCGGGGCCGCTTCATGGATGGGGTTGCGGGCTTTTTCGGGAAACGCCACGTGCCCCTGTATGCCACGCACGGTCAGACGTCCGCCCAGTGAACCGCGCCTGCCAACCCGGACCATGTCTCCGGTCTGCGTGGTGCTGGACGGTTCCCCGACTATGCACAGGTCAATTTGCCGACCCTGTTGTTGCAGCCACTCCACGACTTTCCGGGTTCCGTCCAGGGCCGGCCCCTCTTCATCGCTGGTGATCAGCAGCGCAATGGTGCCACGCGGTTCCGGGTGTGCGGCCAGGAAATCCTCGATGGCGGTGACCATGGCAGCGAGGCTGCCTTTCATGTCGGCCGCGCCGCGTCCGTGCAGGATGCCATCCCGCACCGCGGGTTCGAAGGGCGGGTGGCTCCAGTCTGCGAGGTTGCCGGGGGGGACCACGTCGGTATGGCCGGCAAATGCGAACAGCGGCCCGCCGCAATGGCGTTCCGCCCAGAAGTTCTGCACATCGCCAAAGGGCAGCCGGGTGATGACAAATCCCTGCGCTTCCAGTCGCTGGATCATGATCTCCTGGCAACCGGCGTCGTCGGGCGTAACCGACGGACAGCGCATCAGTTCGCAGGCCAGGGCCAGTGTGCTGCTCATCCGTGCGCCCTGAAAAATCCGGCCCAGGCTTCCTGCTGGAAACCGTTGAGCAGTTGGCCGCCGGACTGCAGCAGGGGACGTTTCAGCAACAGCGGGTATTCCGCGAGCAGGGCGGCCGGTTCGCTGTCGCCACGGGCGCGGCTGGTCTCGTCGAGTTCGCGCCAGCTGCGGCTACGGCGGTTGATCAGTTCCAGTCCCGGTGCGTCGTGCAACCAGTCCTCTATCTGCGCGGCGGTGAGGCCATCGGCGCGCACGTCATGAAACTGATACTCGATCCCCTGCGCGTCCAGCCATTTGCGGGCAGCACGACAGGAGTCGCAGTTCGGAATGCCATACATGGTCGCGCTCACTCGGCACTCCGCAGCAGTTCATTGATGCCGACCTTGGCGCGGGTTTTCGCATCCACCCGCTTGACGATGATTGCGGCGTACAGGCTGTACTTGCCGTCGCCGCCCGGCAGGGAGCCCGGCACGACGACCGCGCCGGCCGGTACCCGGCCGTACAGCACCTCGCCGGTTTCCCGGTCATAGATGCGCGTGCTCTGGCCGATGTACACACCCATGGATATGACTGCGCCGGTCTCGACGATGACGCCCTCGACAATTTCCGAGCGCGCACCGATGAAGCAGTCGTCTTCAATAATGGTGGGCCCGGCCTGCAGTGGTTCCAGTACACCGCCTATGCCGACGCCGCCGGAAAGGTGCACGTTCCTGCCAATCTGTGCACAGGAGCCAACTGTGGCCCAGGTGTCGACCATGGTGCCTTCATCCACGTACGCGCCGATGTTCACATAAGATGGCATCAACACCACGTTGGGTGCGATATAACTTCCCTGGCGGGCGCTGGCCGGGGGCACGACCCGCACCCCGCTCGCACGCAGTTCGGCTTCGCTCATGGCGCCAAACTTGCTCGGCACCTTGTCAAAATACTGGGTAAAGCCGCCGGGCATGGGCGCGTTCTCGCGCAGGCGAAAACTCAGCAGAACCGCTTTTTTCAGCCACTGGTTGACCACCCAGGTGCCGTCTTTCTTTTCTGCAACACGGGCGGCACCGCGGTCCAGCAGGGCGATTGCCTCCTCGACGGCCGCGGCCACTCCGGCCGGCGCCTTGGCGGGCGAGATATCAGCCCTTTTTTCGAAAGCTTCTTCAATGATGGTCTGCAGTTCAGTCATGCGGGGTAAGACTCCGGGGGTATGTTCAGGGTTATACAGATGTACGTTCAGCGCCGGTATGCGCATCCAGCGCATCGCGCAGGGTGTCACGCAACCGGGCACAAAGCGCGGGGTCGCTGAGCGGATGACCGTCATGGTCGCTCAGATAGAAAATGTCTTCCACCCGCTCACCGAGGGTGGAGATCTTCGCCGTGTGCAGCGAGATGCCCAGCTCCATGAAAATGCGCCCGACGCGGGCCAGCAGGCCGGGCCGGTCCGGCGTGATCAGCTCCAGTACCGTGACCCGTCGTGCCGGGTCGTTGCTGATCGACACGCGCGTTGGCATGTTGAAGTGGCGCAATTGGCGGGGTGTATGGCGCTGAACCAGGCGCGGGTATTCGTCGGGGTTACGCAGCGCCTCGAACAGGGTGGTCTGGATCTGCGCGATGCGCTCGGGATCGTCCGCAACGCCCTGTCCGTTTTCTTCCAGGACAATGTAGGTGTCCATGCTGAAGTTGCTGACGGAAGTCAGGATTCGGGCGTCATGGATGTCAAGATGCAACTGGTCGAGCGCTGCGGCCGTGGCGGCAAACAGGTTGGCCTGGTCACGGGTATAGATAAACAGGCTGGTGCCGCCACCACCGCCCAGCCGGTTGCCCTCGCGCAGGAGTATCAGTGGGTCGCTGCAGGTGCCGTGCGCAAGGATGGCCTGGGTATGCCAGGCGATGTCCTCGGGCAGGTCCTGCAGGAAGTAGTCGTCTCCCAGCTGGTCCCAGAATTTCTGTACGGCGCGGGCGTTCACATTGGCTTCGGCGAGCAGGGCCATGGCTTCCTGCTGCGTGGCCTCAATGCTGGCCTGGCGATCCACCGGCTTGTCGAGCCCCCGTTGCAGCGCGCGGTGGGTTTCCACGTAGAGCTGGCGCAAAAGGGACGCGCGCCAGCCGTTCCACAGGTTCGGGTTGGTGGCGCAGATGTCGGCCACTGTCAGGGCATAGAGGTAATCGAGTCGCAGCGAGTCGCCAACCTGTTCGGCAAAGTCATGGATGATGGACGGGTCGGAGATATCCTTGCGCTGTGCGGTCATGGATAAAACCAGGTGCTTTTCCACCAGCCAGGCCAGCAGGTCGGCCTCGCGTTCGGACAGGTGCATGCGGGCGGCAAAACTGCGCACATCGCTGGCGCCCAGTTCCGAGTGATCGCCACCACGCCCCTTGGCGATGTCGTGAAACAGGCCGGCAATATAGAGCAGTTCAGCGCGCGGC
>JBFJWR010000102.1:0-9285 GCA_041623535.1 Pseudomonadales bacterium | reverse complement strand
GCAGAAAGTGGCCTGGCTGAGGCAGGTGCTGGAGTGGCAGGAGGAACTGGGCGACATCAGCGGGCTGGTGGACCTGCTGCGTTCTGATGTCGAGGAAAAGCGCATCTACGTGTTCACGCCGGAAGGACACGTCGTGGACCTGGCACGCAATAGCACGCCGGTTGATTTCGCGTACCACGTACACACGGAAATCGGACACACCTGCCGGGGCGCGAAGCTGAACGGACACATGGTGCCTTTGAACACGGTGCTTTCGACCGGTGACCAGGTCGAAATCCTGACCGGTCGCCAGGGTGGGCCGAGCCGAGACTGGCTGAATCCGAACCTGGGCTACGTGTGTACGTCGCGGGCGCGGGCAAAAATCCAGCACTGGTTCAGGCAGCAGGATCGTGACCGCAATATCGAGGCGGGACGCGATATGCTGGAAGCCGAGATGCGGCGCCTGGCCCTGCAGAAAGCAGATCTGAACGCGATTGCGCCGCAGGTCAACCTGCGCACTGCGGAGGATGTCTTCTGTGCCCTGGGCGGCGGAGATCTGCGGCTTTCGCAGGTGATTCGAGCGCTCGGTGTCAGCGTGGAGGCGGAGACCCGTGATCTGCCCGTGCCCCGGCAGGCAGTTCGGCCAACTCGACCAAGAACACGCCATGGTGACGTGCTGATCCAGGGTGTTGGTCAGTTGCTCACCCAGATTGCCGGTTGCTGCAAGCCGGTACCGGGTGACTCGGTGTGCGGGTATATCACGCAGGGACGTGGCGTGACCGTGCATCGCCAGGACTGCATCAACCTGCTGCAGGCGCGGGAAGAAGAACCCGAGCGGCTCATCGAAGTGTCGTGGGGGTATGGCGAGGAACAGACCTACCCGGTGGATGTCGAGGTGTCGGCGTGGGACCGGAAAGGATTGTTACGCGATGTACTGGCCATCGTCGCCAACGAACAGGTCAATGTGCGGGTCATCAATTCCAGTACCGTGGACGAGGCGAACTGTGTGCGCATTCGCCTGACCGTAGACCTGCAGGACCTGGAAAGCCTGGGCAGGTTGCTGGACCGGTTACGCCAGGTGCCGAATGTCTCGGACGTGCGTCGTACCCGCACCTGAGCAGGTGCACTGCCGCGTCGGCCCCCGGCTGTCGTGTTTTACCGGCTTCAGTGATGGTCCGGTAATGAGCCCTTCATGGCGCGAACATGCTTGCGCGTCAGTTCCAGGTAACGCGGCGTCGGGCCGATGTCCTCGAACAGCGGGTCACCTTCCTCGTCCTCGGCAATGACGCGCGGACCCTTCACATAGGGAAACGACCCTTCCAGTTCACTCAGTGCTGCGGAAACCAGCTCGGAAAGCAGTTCCTCGCGTGAGCGTTTCGGGTACATTTCCTCCAGGGCGGCGAGACGCGCGGAGTCCTCGAAGTCCAGGTGCAGTGCGACCGTTTCCTCGGTGAGACGCCCGGAGGCACTCCGTTCCCATTCCTTGACCAGTTCTCGAATTTTCACGTTGGTTTTCCATTCGCGGTGAAAGTGCCCACGAAAAAATCACAGGGACACACTTTCAGTCTTGCCCAAATCCGGTTATTTTTCCACCAGAACCGTTGAAATTCTCCAGGTTTGATACCCTTCCTGTCAGATCTCAAGTGAAGGAAGTAGTGATCATCATGAGTGACACACATGGGCTGTTGCGCGAAAACGTGCGCCTGCTGGGCTCCCTGCTGGGCGATACAATCCGCGCCCATCTCGGGGACCAGATGTTCGCCAAGGTGGAGGCCATCCGGGCCGCCGCCAAGCAGGGGCGCCTGGCCGACAGTGGTGAGAATCCGGCCCTGCTGGCAGCCCTTTCCGCGCTCGAAGACGATGAACTGGTGCCCGTGGCCCGGGCCTTTAACCAGTTCCTGAACCTCGCCAATATTGCCGAGCAGTATCACCGGGTGCGACGGCGCGGCCGGGTGCCGGGGCCGGGCATGCTGGCCACGGTGCTGTCGCGCGCCGTGGCTGGCGGGGTGGCGAAGGAAGACCTGGCTGAACTGGCCGGCAACCTGAACATCGAACTGGTGCTGACCGCACACCCCACCGAGATTGCCCGTCGAACGCAGATCCAGAAGTACGATGAAGTGGCGGTATTGCTGGGCGAACTGGATTACGACGAACTCAGCGAAGAGGAGCGAGCCGCGCTCCTGACCCGGCTGCGTCGTTGCGTTGCCGGGGCCTGGCATACCAATGACATCCGTACCGTGCGTCCCACCCCGGTCGAGGAAGCGCGCTGGGGCTTCGCCGTGATCGAGAACTCGCTCTGGCAGGCCGTGCCGGATTTCCTGCGTGGTTTCGACCGTGAACTGCTGCAGCATGCAGGGCGGGGGCTGGCCACGCTGGCGACCCCGGTACGCTTTGCTGCCTGGATGGGAGGGGACCGGGACGGCAATCCCAACGTGACGTCGCAGGTGACTGCCGAGGTGCTACGCGAGGCACGCTGGATGGCTGCCGATCTCTATCTGCGTGACCTGGCCGTGCTGATTCCGGAGCTTTCCATGCATGCTGCGCTGCCGGACCTGAAGGCCCGGACCGATGATGCGCCCGAGCCGTACCGCGCCCTGCTGCGGGTACTGCGGACGCGCCTGCGTGCCACGCGCCGGGCCCTGGATGCCCGCCAGGACATCATGGCGGATGATCAGTTCATACGGACCCGCAGTGACCTGCTGGAGCCCCTGCAGGCCTGTTATACCTCGCTGTGCGCCTGTGGGCTGGCCGAGATTGCCAATGGCAACCTGCTGGATACACTGCGCCGGGTGGCCTGTTTCGGGGTCAGCCTGACCTGTCTGGATATCCGCCAGGATGCCGGGCGGCATACCGAGGCGCTGAATGAACTCACGCTGGCGCTGGGGCTTGGCAGTTATGCCGATTGGGACGAGCCGGCACGTCAGGAATTCCTGCTGCGCGAATTGCAGTCGCAGCGTCCGCTCATGCCGCGGAATTTCGCACCCTCACCCGATGTTGCCGAGGTGCTGGCGACCTGCCAGGTGATCGCCGGCCAGACTTCCGAGGTGCTGGGGTCTTACATCATATCCATGGCCGGTCAGCCGTCCGATGTGCTGGCAGTCATCCTGCTGCTGCGCGAATGCGGGATACAGTACAACCTGCCGGTGGTACCCCTGTTCGAAACCCTGGCCGACCTGGAACATGCGCCGGAAGCCATGCGCCGCCTGCTGGATGTGGACTGGTATGTCGATTACATCCAGGGCCACCAGCAGGTCATGATCGGCTATTCCGATTCTGCCAAGGGTGCCGGTAAGCTGAGTGCGACATGGGCACAGTACCGCGCCCAGGAAGCCCTGGTGCAGATCTGTGCCGAACAGGATATCCGCCTGACCCTGTTCCATGGCCGGGGTGGCACGGTCGGCCGGGGTGGCGGCCCGGCGCAGGCGGCAATTTTTTCGCAGCCCCCCGGTTCGGTGAATGGCAGCCTGCGGGTGACCGAGCAGGGCGAGGTCATCCGTCACAAGTTCGGCATGCCGGCGATTGCCTGTCAGAGCATGGAGGTTTACGCCAGCGCGGTAATGGAGGCCACCCTCATGCCGCCGCCGGCGCCACAGGCCGAGTGGCGCCGGGTGATGGACGAGTTGAGCGCCACGGCGCATCCGGCGTACACCGGTATCGTCGAGCGAAATCCGCAGTTTGTGCCTTATTTTCGCCAGCTCACGCCCGAGCAGGAACTGGGGCGACTGCCGCTCGGCAGCCGTCCGGCCAAGCGGCGCGCTGCCGGTGGTGTGGAATCCCTGCGGGCGATCCCCTGGGTGTTCGCCTGGACGCAAACGCGCCTGATGCTGCCTGCCTGGCTTGGTTGTGGCGAAGCGCTGCATGCGGCCCGGGAGGGTTCTGACGCGCAGCAACTGGACGAGATGATGCGGGAGTGGCCATTTTTTCGCTCCTTCATCGATATGCTGGAGATGGCCCTGGCCAAGGCGGATCCCGCGATCACCCGGTTTTACGAACAGCGCCTGGTGGAAGCAAGCCTGCGGGAACTGGGTGAAGAACTGCGGGCCCGGCTGGCGGAAACCTGCGACGTGGTTCTCGGCCTGCTGCAGCATGAGTCGCTGCTGTCGGGCAATGCGGACTTACGGCAATCCATCGACTTGCGTAACCCCTATATCGATCCGCTGCACTACCTGCAGGCGGAACTGCTGCACCGCGAGCGCCAGTCGAATGCCGGCGAGAATCAAAGTACCGACCTGGCGCTGATGATCACCATGGCGGGCATCGCTGCCGGGCTGCGCAATACCGGCTGAACAACTGCCGGGAACGGGGTTGGTTGCCGGAGCGCGGAATCAGATACGCCATTTTTCCATGGATTGCGCAGGGTTTTCTGCGCTCGCCGGTTCTTCCGCACAGGACCGGCCGGGCCTGCCATTCCGCGTCACGCGCAGGTCAAGAAAGTGGGTCGCACAGGAAATGCAGGGGTCGTAGTTCCGGATCACCTGCTCAGCGTGGCGGCGCAGGTCATCGGGTTCCCGATCCAGTCCGTGGGCAGAGAGTGATTGCCGCAGGTCCAGTTCCATGCAGGCCTGGTTCTGGCTGGTCGGCGGGATAATGCGCGCCTTCTCCACTGTGCCATCGGCGGCAAAGGAGAATTGCTGCCATAACAGTCCGCGTGGCGCCTCCGTGGCAGCAGCGCCGGTGGCAGCACGGGTGCTCACGGAAACTGCCAGTGCTGACTGCGTATCGACACTTTCCAGGTGTTGTCGGGCCACATCAATGCAGTGGCGGATTTCCACGGCTCGCGCAAGGACGGCATGGAAGGGATTGCGCGAGGGGAAGCGGATTGTGTTGCCGCTCAATGGCGCGAGCACCTCTGAACGCAGCAGGTGTGCGCCCGCGTTGATGCGTGCCAACGGGCCGACCATGTACGGTTTGCCGTCGAGCAGCGCCTGCAGCGCAGTGGAGTGCGCGACCTGTAATTCCCGAACGTGATCCAGGTAGTTTTCCGGGTGAACGAGTGGCCCACTGCCGAGTTGTATGGGGCCCGTTGCAAGCGGATACGTGGCGCCATCCCAAAGGTGAACAGCGGGGCAGTCCAGTTCGCTGTCCGGCAGGTCCAGGGTGAGCAGCCACTCGATCAATGCTGCGCTGTCCTGCCAGGCTTCCTCCAGCAGGGTAAGAATTGCATCAGTCTGCCGCCAGTCCGGTGCACCGTACAGACCGCCGGTGCAGATGTTCACCGGATGAACCGAGCGCCCCCCGAGCCAGGTCATCAGGCGATTGCCGAGATTCTGCAGGCGAAACCCGCGTTGCAGGATTTCACCATGCTCTTCACCCATGGTGAGCGCGCTTTCGTGGCCGAGAAAGTCGGGGATCGCGAGCAGGTGAATATGCAGGCTGTGGCTCTGAATCCATTCGCCGCAGTACAGAACCGAACGCAGTGCTGCCGCCGTGTCAGGTACCGTGATGCCGAAGGCCCGTTCGATAGCCTGTACTGCAGTAAGTTGATACGCGACCGGGCAGATGCCGCAGATGCGGGCCAGCAGGTCCGGAAGCTCACGGTAGCTGCGACCTCGTAACAGGCTTTCGAAAAACCGGGGTGGTTCATAGATACGCAGGTGTACGCGGGTCAGTTCGCCATCCTCGATATCCAGTTCAAGTGCACCCTCGCCCTCCACGCGGGCCAGGGTGGGGACGCGAATGTTGACCGCGCGCGTGGTCATGACTTCTCCACCCAGCGCAGGCCCTCGGTCTGCATGGGCTCGCGGGCGCTGTGAATGTCATGGAACCGGTCACGGATTTCCCGCGGCAACAGCCCCAGGCCCTGGAAACGTTGTGCCAGCGCCGGCGCATTCGCATTGGGGGTGGGTCCGTAACAGCCGTAGCAGTCGCGGCCGAACGAGGGACAGATTGCACCGCACCCGCCGCGTGTCAGCGGGCCCATGCAGGGTGTTCCATGTGCCACAAGCACACAGACCTGGTTGGCGCGCTTGCACTCGGCGCACACTTTTTCCGCGGATTGTGCGGGCACAACCCCGTACAGCAGGCTGCGGATGGCAGAGACCACCTGGGCAGAACTGACCGGACAGCCCCACAGTTCGAGGTCTACCCTGACGTGGTCGCTGATGCCGGTGGAGGTGTCCAGGCTGTCGAGATATTCGGGGTGCGGGTAGATCATGCTGCGCCACGCTCCTGCGTCCGCCAGGTTGCGCAATGCCTGGATGCCGCCCGAGGTGGCGCAGGCACCGATGGTCACCAGGTAATTGCTATGGGTACGGATGCGCTGAATGCGCTCCCGGTCATGCGCGGTACTGATGCTGCCCTCGACGAAGGCGATGTCCACCGGTTCGTCCTCTGCCAGCGGTCCCGCTTCGGCAAAATGCCCGACGTCAACCAGTGCGGCCAGATCCAGCAGGTTGTTGCCCAGATTCAGCAGCGCCAGCTGGCAGCCGTCACAGGAGCTGAACTTGTGCACGGCAATGCGGGGTTTCGCTGTCATGGCTAAAAGTCCTTGCGTCCGAACAGTGGCTGGACGTCGCGGTAATTGAACACCGGCCCGTTGCGGCAGACAAAGAAGCCGCCGTACTGGCAGTGTCCGCAGTGCCCGGTGCCGCACTGCATGTTGCGTTCCATGCTCAGCCAGATGTCGTCGGTCGCGACGCCGCGCTTGTGCAGGTGCTGGACTGCCGCCTGCATCATGCCTTCCGGCCCGCACATCATGACGCTGACGTTCTCCGGGTCGAACTCGAGTTGCCCGAACAGGTCGGTCGGCTTTCCAATATGCCATGGCCAGAGCGGGTCACCGGCATCCGCTGCCAGTAACACCCGGGTGTCCGGCAGTTCGCGCCACCTTTCGTAGCGCTCGCGCCAGATGAAATCACTGGAGTGCTTCACACCCTGCAGGATGTTCAGGCGCGCATATCGATAGCGTCGCATACTGACATAGTTGATCACCGACACCACGGGCGCGCAGCCGAGACCACCGGTGATGACCACGATGTCGCGCTGCTCGGCCGCCTGTATCGGCCAGCCTTTACCGAACGGACCACGCAGGCCGATCCGGTCCCCTTTGCCGAGTTCATGGAAACCCTGGGTGACTCGCCCTACCTTGCGAATGGTGTGGTCGATGTACTCGGTGTTGGCCGGGTCGGAAACCACCGAGATGGCGATCTCGCCGACGCCCATCAGGTACAGCATGTTGAACTGACCCGGCTGAAAGCTGTAGTTGCGGCGAACCTCCGGGTCTGTCAGCTGCAGGCGTAACGTGAACAGACCGGGGGCTTCCTGCACCCGGTCCATGACCACGGCCTCGCAGGGCAATGCACAGTCAGTCATGCGGCGTGGGCTCGCAAATGGCCAGGACCTCTTCAACCAGGTCGATCCCGACCGGACACCATGCAATACAACGGCCGCACCCCACACATCCGGACCGATCGTATTGATCGTGCCAGCTACCCAGTTTGTGGGTCAGCCACTGGCGGTACTGGTCGCGGGTGGATTCGCGCAGGTGCGCACCGTGCACATGACCATGATCCGGGTTGAAACAGCTGTCCCACTGGCGGCTGTGTGTGCTGGTCTTTCCGTCCAGGGATGCATGGTCGAATTCATGGTTACAGAAGCAGGTCGGGCAGACAGCTGTGCAATTGCCACAGGCGAGACAACGTTCAGCGACCTCAGTCCAGCGCGGGTGATCCAGGTTCGCAAAGAGTGCATCGCGCAGATTGCGGCCCGGTAATGCCCGTTGCTGGACACGGGCCTGTTCGGTTGCCTGCCAGGCGTCGCGCTGGTGGGTTTCGGTAGCGGTCTGGGTGGGGAGTTTCAGGAGCAGGTCGCGGCCCATCTCACTGTGTGCATGCAGGACAAAGCCGGCTTCAAGTTCGGTCATGGCCAGGTCGTAGCCATAGCGTACCCGGGGTCCGTCGCCGGTGGATACGCAGAAGCAGGTGCTTGCTGCCTGGGTGCAGTTGACAGCCACCAGGAAGAGATCCTGCCGGCGTGCCTTGTAGTGCTCGTCCTTGTAGTCCTGCTGCAGAAAATGCTTGTCCTGGATGAACAGTGCAGCCAGGTCACAGGCACGCACGCCGATCAGTGCCGTACGGCATGTCTGCGGGCGTTCGGGGCGAAAGCAAAGTGTGCCGTCCGCCTGTTCGGTCGCGGTCCACATCGGTTCAGTCGGACGAAAAACCTGTGGCTTGATCGCCTGTGGCCCGTTAGACCAGGAAAAGTTTTCCACCCCTGCCGTGGCGATCAGCCGGTAGCGACCGGGAGACTGTTCATCCCTGATACCGCGCGGCAACTGATCCACCGCATCCAGTGCATCGAAAACAATGGCTCCGTCCCGTACCTGCGGGCCTATACAGTCATAGCCTGATGCGATCAGGGCATCGAGCAGTGCCTGCAGGTTATCCCGTGGCAGAAAATGTTCACCCAGGCTTTCTGTACTCATGTCTGATTTTTCGTCCATCTGGTGTTTGGGTGATCTGTCTCAAGCTCACGCAGCAATGGTCGGTTATGATGCGCTGATCCGTACTACAGGCGCCGGCCCGCGCCAAAAGAGAGGTATAGCAGCTTGTTCATCTCCGCATCACGATCTGGATCAAGTTTCGGCCCGATAGGTCGGGTGATCCTGATCGTGGCTGCTGCCTGGCTCGTGCCGTGGATGATTGGCGTCCAGGGCCAGCTGGCGGCAGGTCTGGGGATCTTTGTTCTGATCGGGCTGCTCTGGCTTACCGAGACCCTGCACGTCACGACGACTGCCCTGCTGGTACCGTTCCTGGCTGTCGCCCTGGGGATATTCGACGTGGGTACCGCATTGGGCAACTTTGCCCACCCGGTGATCTACCTGTTTTTCGGCGGGTTTGCACTGGCGGCCGCCCTGCAAACCCATCGCCTCGACCGGGCCATGGCGAGCCTGCTGGTACGCTTGGCCCGCGGGCAGTTGCTCGGCGCAATGTTGTTGACCTGCGTGGTAACCGCGTTCCTCTCAATGTGGATCAGTAATACTGCCACGACCGCCATGATCCTGCCCCTCGCACTGGGGTTGCTGGCCGGGCACGATCCGCAGGAAAACCCGAACCTGTACGCCTTCCTTCTGCTGGGGGTGGCTTGGTCGGCGAACATCGGTGGTGTGGCCACGCTGGTCGGGAGCCCGCCCAACGCGATCGTGGCGGCCAATATGGGCATGTCATTTGGTGACTGGCTGCAGATCGGCATGCCGGTGTTCCTGGTCCTGTTTCCGGTTGCGCTGGCGTTATTGTGGTTGCTGTTGCGTCCGCAGGCGGGTGGCCGCACTGCTGCGCCGCAGGAAGCCGTCGTGGCTGCGCCGGGCAG
>JBFJWR010000101.1:0-9294 GCA_041623535.1 Pseudomonadales bacterium | reverse complement strand
TGCAGCAGGCAACGAATACAGCGAGAACCATGCCTGGTAGATCGCGGTCGTGAAGGTGTCGTAATTGAACACCGCCATGGTGCCGAAATCTGCCAGCGTTTCCATCAGCACCAGCAGCACCCCGGCGACAATGGCGGGTCGCGCCATGGGCAGGGCAATCCGGAAGAATGCTGCCAGGCGAGAGACACCCAGCGCCCGCGCCACGTCCACCAGGTCCAGTCCCTGGTCACGAAATGCGCCGCGCGCAATGAAATACACGTAGGGATACAGCGACATGGTCATGACAAAAATCACGCCGCCACGGGTCCCGATCGATGGCAGCCATCCTGCGAGTCCGTGTTCCCGCAACCACGATGGCACCAGCCCGGTGATATCGAACAGGCCCAGCCAGGCAAACGCCGTGACATAGGCCGGCATGGCCATGGGCAACAGCAGCAACCATTGGAAATGGCGCCGCCCTGGGAAAGCGCACATGGCAGTCAGCCACGCCAGCGTCACGCCCAGCACGCTGACGCCGACACCGACACCCAGCACCAGCCAGAACGTGTTCGAGAGCAGACGGGGTAACAGGTGTTCGCGCAGGTGCGCAAAAATGACTGTCTCGGGATGCCACCAGGCACTGAACACAACGACTATGGGCACGATGGTGATCAGGGCCACCGGTGCGACGGCCAGCCAGGCGGCCCGGTTCGGTACCCGGGCAGGCGGATTGGCCGGCATCGCGGCCAGCGCAACACTCATGGAAGTCTCACCCCGGCCGGTCGCAGATGGCCAGCGGACCGGTCACTGATCGCGCAGGAATGCGCACAGGGAGTCCGGCATGTCAGTGGTAGCCAGCCCGGTCCATCAACATGACCGCCTCTGCCTGCCGGCGACCGGCCTGGGACACGTTGATCGAATTGGGCCGGAACGTACCCCAGGAAGCCACCAGCGGATCCTGCGCCACCGCGGGATTCGCCGGATACTCGAGATTCAGGTTGGCGTAGATCCCCTGCGCGTCGGCGGTGGACAACCACTCCAGCAGGCGCAGGGCCTGGTCCCGGTGCTTGGCATGCCGGGTGATTCCGGCTCCGGATACATTTACATGCACCCCGGTATCGGGACGTGCCGGATCCTGGTTGGGCCAGAAAATGGCCAGCGGCAGTTCCGGCTTGTCGCGCATCAGGCGCCCCAGGTAATAGGTGTTGACCAGGGTCACATCACAGATGCCGGCCGCCACGGCTTCCAGTGCCTTGGTGTCATCCGAAACCGGCGGTGTTGCCAGGTTGGCCACCCAACCACGCACCAGTTGTTCCGTGCCCGCCTCGCCATGCTCGGCAAGCAGCATCGCCACCAGCGACTGGTTGTACACCTTCTTGGAGGTGCGCAGGCACAGGCGCCCTTTCCAGTTCGGCGCGGCGAGATCCTCATAGCTGCTCAACTGCTCCGGCTGCACGCGCTGGGTGTTATAGACGAGGGTGCGCGCACGTACCGACAGGCCAAACCAGTGATTGCCCGGGTCACGCAGGTGCGCGGGAATGTTGCCTGCCAGCACCTGTGAAGTCACCGGGCTCAGCAGGCCCAGTTCCGCCGCCAGCCAGAGATTTCCTGCATCCACCGTGATGAGCAGATCCGCCGGCGTGGCGCCGCCCTCGGCCTTCAGGCGGGCCAGCAGGGGGCCTTCCTTGTCCGTCACGTAACGCACTGTCACGCCGGTTGCCTTCGTGTAAGCATCAAACAGGGGCTTGATCAGTTGTTCATTGCGCGCCGAGTACACAACCACTTCCGGACCCGCCACAGCCAGCCCCGGCACCAGCATCACGAGCGCGCAAAATACATTCCGGACAATTCGAGCAATCCGCATTCCTGACCCTTCCCGACAATTCAAAAGTTCGATTTACGAATGATAGTGTAAATGAGAACCTTTATCATTAAGAATATCAAGCAGGCCGGCTGCCGTACGAACCTGTAGAATCGTTCTCCCGTGCTGCCACCCCCGACCTACCCTGCCCATGCAATCTGACGACCTTTTTTCCCGGCCACTGGACTCCATAGTCGATTTTCGCTTCGACGAGCAGGTCGCGCGCGTCTTCCCCGACATGCTGCGCCGCTCGGTGCCGGGCTACGGGACGCTGATCGCGCTCATCGGAGTACTCGCGGCCCGCTACGCCCAGCCAAATACCAGCCTGTACGATCTCGGTTGTTCACTCGGCGCTGCCACGCTGGCGATGCGTCATCACGTCACCGAGGACGCCTGCAAGCTGATCGCCGTGGACTGTGCCGGCGCCATGGTCGAGCGCTGTCGCGCCCTGGTGGCCAGCGATGAGTCCACGATCCCGGTACAGGTAGTCGAGGCAGACATTCGCGATGTCACCATACGTAATGCTTCCGTGGTGGTGCTGAACCTGACCCTCCAGTTCGTGCCACTGGCAGACCGTGCCCGCCTGGTCGCCGACATCCATGCCGGCCTGCAACCGGGTGGTGTTTTGCTGCTCACGGAGAAAATGGATTTTCCGACAGCGCCCCATGATGAACTGCACCAGGCGTTCAAGCGCGCCAACGGGTATTCAGACCTGGAGATCAGCCAGAAACGTGCGGCGCTGGAAAACACCCTGCTGCCGGAATCACTGCAAGTGCACCAGGAGCGTCTGCATGCCGCCGGATTCAGCCAGGTGCACACTTGGTTCCAGTGCCTGCAGTTTGTTTCCCTGCTCGCGATTCGCTGATGACGGAACCTGCACTGAGTGCCCGTCTTGCCGGCACGTTTTCCCGCACCTTCGCCGGGACCAGGCTCGCCGCCCTGGCCACGGCCTTCGCCGACAGTGCTGCGGCGGCCGCGATCGCACGGCGACACGGCGACGCAACACAGTGGCAGCAGGTATTGAACGACCTGCCGGCTGTCAGTGCATCCGGTTGCAGCGCCAACACGGGGATCGTCGAAGCCGGCAGCGCTGACGATCTGCCGGCGGCGGAACGCGAGCGCCTGCGGGAACTGTTGCTGACCTTGTCTCCCTGGCGCAAGGGCCCGTTCCGCCTGTTCGGCATCGACATAGAGACCGAATGGCGTTCTGACTGGAAATGGGATCGACTGGCCGGCGCCATCGCGCCGCTGCATGAGCGCCTGGTACTGGATGTCGGCTGTGGCAGCGGCTACCACTGTTTTCGCATGCAGGCCGCAGGCGCCCGAGCCGTGCTCGGGGTTGATCCCTACCCGCTTTTCCACCAGCAGTTTCTCGCTGTGCAGAAGTACCTGCAGTTGCCCGGGGTACTGCACCTGCCCATGGCACTGGAAGACCTGCCGGCTCCGGTGCGCGTTTTCGATACGGTCTTTTCCATGGGCGTGCTGTATCACCACCGCTCGCCCTTCGAACACCTGCGGCAATTACAGCAATGGCTGCGCCCGGGCGGCGAACTGGTGCTGGAAACCCTGGTCATCGATGGCGATGCCGACTGCACGCTGGTGCCGGAGGACCGCTACGCGCGCATGCGCAACGTCTGGTTCATTCCTTCATGCGCGGCTGCGGAAAAATGGCTGCGCCGGTCCGGCTTCGAAAACATCCGGATCGTCGATGTGAACACCACCTCGACCACGGAACAGCGCAGCACTGAATGGATGCCCTTCGAGTCGCTGGCTGCCGCACTGGATCCTGCAGATGCAAACCTGACCGTGGAAGGCTACCCGGCGCCCAAGCGCGCCGTCATACTGGCCAACGCGCGCTAGCGCCTGCAGATCGGCTGTTAAACCAGGAAATCCGGTCGCGGCGACAATTCGTCGAGATGGTTGTCCAGGTGCAGTACGTGCGCGAACAGGTAATCATCGCGTTCCAGTGCACCATAGGCAAAGTGCGGCTGCAACGGCCCCTGGAAGGCCTGGAATGCGAGGAAGGCCGCACGCAGACGCTGCAGTGCGGGCTGGTAATCGGCGGCCGCGACGAGTTCACCGGCGCCGGGGATCGGTTCGGCCAGGTTGTGGCGCATCTGGCCAGCCGCGGCAAACACACCGGCAGCCGCGGCACCGACTGTCGCCTGGAACAGGGCCGGTTTCATTTCGGGAAAACCCTGCATCGAGTACTCGATACTCTGCGCGCAGTGGGCAAATACCTGTGCCGGATTCCACGCCCCACTGCTCGCCACTTCGCCATTGGCCGCGAAAAAGTCCAGCAGGCGCAGCGCGTCCTGCACGCCGGCCAGGTGTTTCCGGCTGCGATCGCAGGCCGCCAGTCCGGGAACAGTTGCGATCACCGCCAGGGTTCCGCCCCGGCGTAAAAACCGACGTCGGGCATCGGACTGCGGTTGGACGTTCATAAACGAATCTCCCCGGCATTGAGAGCGTGCAGGCTGCCTGCGTCCAGAATCTGCCAGGAACGGCTTCCGGGCAACAGCACGTAAACCGGATCACTGACCTGCTGCGGATCAAAGCCTTCTTCTTTCAGCACGGTTTTCTTCAGTTTAAAGGTTCCGGTCACATCGTGCGCGGCGCTGAAACGAAGGAAGACCGGATGGGCATAGCGTGGCAATCTGTCCTGCATGATTTGCTGCAGACTGCCGAAATCGAACTGCCCGTGCGGCACACTGCAGACCAGGCTCGCCATGCCGGCACGGCCATCCGTACCCGGCACCTGCACGCCGTACACGGCCGCCTGCTCGATCTGCGGATGCTGGTTCAGCACTTCCTCCACTTCTGCAGTGGACACGTTCTCGCCCTTCCAGCGGAACGTATCGCCAAGCCGGTCGACGAACTGGGCATGCCGCCAGCCGAGGTCACGCATCAGGTCGCCGGTATTGAACCAGCAGTCTCCCTTGCGAAACACGCCGCGCAACAGTTTCTTCTCAGACGCCTCCGGGTCGGTATATCCATCGTACGGGGCCAGATCACTGATCTCGCCTAGCAGCAGCCCGACTTCGCCGGTGCGCACGCGTTGCAGGCGACCCCGCGCATCCCGCACCGGTGCATCCTTGTCCACGTCATACGCGACAATGGCGTAAGGCGCCGGGCAGAAACCGACCGTACCGTCGAAATTGAAAATATTGAGGAAACCGATATTGCACTCACTGGCACCGTAAAACTCGAGCACCCGATCGACACCGAAACGCTCCTTGAAAGGCTTCCAGATATCCGGCCGCAGTCCGTTGCCCATCATGCGCGTGACACGGTGCTCGCGATCCAGTGGCGAAACCGGTTGTGCCATCAGGTAACGACAAAGCTCACCGATGTAACAAAACGCGCTGGCATCATGCCGGCGTATATCGTCCCAGAACCGACTGGCGCTGAACTTGCGGGCCAGCGCCAGGGCGCTGCCATTGCTCATGGCCGCCCCCCAGCACACCGTCAGTGCGTTGTTGTGATAGAGCGGCAGCGCACAATACAGCACGTCGTCCTGCTGCATATCGAGCGCGATCAACCCGGTACCCGCCATGGCCTTCACCCAGCGAAAATGACTCATGACGCTGGCCTTGGGCAGGCCGGTGGTTCCTGAAGTGAAAATATAAAAGGCGGCGTCCTGCATGCGCACTTCGCCGGTGGTCTCCGGATTGCCGGCATCCAGGTGGCGCGAAAGTTCGCGCAGATCAGCGAACCCGTCCCCCGCGATCGCCACGGCGTCTTCCGGTACGGCCCAGGTTCTTTCGGCAGGCACCTGCAGTTCGCCGGCAACCTGCCGGTACGCGTCGGCCAGTTCCGTACCCACCACGCAGCCGGCCGGCTGGCACAGGCCCAGGCTGTGCAGGAGCACGTCACCCCGCTGGGCAGTGTTGATCATGCCGGCGATGGCGCCCAGTTTGACCAGCGCAGACACCACGAACAACGTGTCTGGCCGGTTCTCCATGAACACCGCCACCACGTCGCCCTTGCGGATACCTGCCGCATGCAGGGCATGGGCATAGCGATTCGCCTGCTCGTTGAACTGTGCATACGTCCAGCTGGCGTTCTCGAACAACAGGGCGGGACGGCTGCCATGTCGGGACGCGTTCTCTTCCAGCATGTGCCCGATGGACAGGAAACTGTCCCGGGAACTGAGGGCGAGCAGGCGCAGCGCCCGGGCAGAATTACCCAGCCCACGGCGCAGGTGGCGTAAGCCAAGCAACACGTCCCTGGCGCGTATGGTGTCCTCTGTCATGTCGTGCGCCCCCGGGGCGAAAGGCGGGTCAGGTTCCGCAGAACCCACAATACAGTTCATTTCCTGCCATTAAGCAACCGACCGACTGTCAACCGAACGTAACCGGGTTCGTTCTATACGTAACGATACCCGTACCCGCCCCGGACCCATCTGGCAGGAAGGAAATGACCATGCACAAAGGCCCCATCGCACTAATGACCTCCGCAATGCTCCTGCTGGCCGTGAACGCCCCGGCCCTGGGCGGCGACCGATTCGCCGGCCCCGGAGACAAGCGTTCCGAGCAATCCGGCGAATCACGAAAGCAGCGCGAAGCGGGACTGCTGCGCTTCAGGGACGAACTGCAACTCAGTGCGGACCAGCAAAGCCAGATCACGGCCGTACACGAAGCCTCGAAAGAGGCCATGCAGAATAATCGCAAGGAAATGCGCGAAGGCCGCAAGGCGCTGCGCAAACTGATGAAGGACGGATTCAATGAGCAGAAGGTACGCGAAATAGCCGACCGGCAGGGGCAACTGCTCAGCGATCAGATCGTCATGCGCACCCGGAACCAGTCGCAGATGCGCGAGATCCTGACCGAGGAACAACGCGGCAAACTGAAGACCCTGCTGCGGGAACATCGCCAACAACACCGGGAACGAAAACCCCGCTAAGGAATGTCGGCGCGTTGGCAGGAACGGACATTCTGTGCCATACGTTCTGTTGCACAGCACTGTAAGGAAGCACCGAAATGACCGCCACCGCCACCGCACTGATCGGCTACGCCACCTGGACCCTGTTACTGGCCCTGACGGTGGTCAACTATCGTGGCCTGCAGGTACTGTCGGGGCGTAAAAAAGCCCATGAATTCACCACGACGGGCGAAGATCTCGGCAGCTTTTCACAACGGCTGTGCCGCGCTTATTACAACTGCTGCGAAAACCTGCCCGCTGCCGCTGCCATCCTGCTCTATGCAATCGCCAGTGGTCAGACCGCGCTCACCGACGGACTGGCCCTGCTGGTGCTCGGCGGTCGCATTGGCCAGTCCGTGATTCACCTGGTCGCAGTCACCCATGTCACCGTACTGGTGCGGGTCACGTTCTACCTGCTGCAACAGTTCACCCTGCTGTACTTCTGTTTTCTGTTTCTGACTGCCTGAGGGAATGGCGAGTTAGAGCCAAGTGCTGCTTCATCAGCGATTCTGAAGTTGGGTGCTGATTATTTGAGCCCCCCAGTTTTTCGCGGGTCGGCCGCCTTGGCGAGCGCATATTCCTAAATCTCCGCCGCCATCCATGGCGGCTCCGAAGGCGGGCAGCGCTCTCTTGGTACATCCATGTACCGTTCGCGCTGACGCCCGGAACATGCGCTCCCCAAGGCGACCTTTATTCGGCTAACTGCCAACCCTGAGAGTCAGGAAGTGAAATTGGACGCGATCAACTGACCGCCAGGCGCTATCAGCGCGGCACGCTGCCTCAGGAATATTGCGCCAGCGCCGCCTGCAGTTCACCCAGCACCGCACGGCGTAGCGACTCGGGCCCCAGCACCTCCACGTGCTCGCCATGGCGCAGGATATCCATGACCAGTTCGGTCTGATTGGAGTACGGCAGCTTCAACAGGTACGTGCCATCCAGTTGCGGATCACCCTGCTGCTCGGGATGCCAGTGTTCGCTGCGCACCCAGCGCGCCCGTGAAGCTGAAAATTTCAGCGTGGCAATCTCGGTCGCGTTGCCGCCAAAAATGCCGTACCCGGCAGCGAAGGTTTTGTCGAGCACGCGCTCCGACACGTCCTTCGCCTTGCGCTCCACCACCTGCACGCTGGAAATCACGTCCATGGAAAAGCTGCGCAGATCCTTGCGCAGGTGACACCAGGTGTCGAGATACCAGTTGTCCCGGTAATAGACCAGGCGCTGCGGGGAGACCACCCGCCGCACGGTTTCATCGCGGCGCCGGTTGTAATGATCGAAGCGCAATTGCTTGCGCTGCAGCAGGGCCGTGGCGATACGCTGAAACACCCGCTCATCCATTTTGCGCGCCGCCTGTTGCAGCAGGCGAATGCGCTGGCGCAGCTCCATCGACGTGTGATCGCCCTCCTCCAGCAGGCTGACAATGCGTTCCCGGATCGGGGCGATGTGCGCGCTCAGAAAGCCGTCGGCAAGCCCCGCAAGCAGGCACTCGGCGGTCAGCAGCGCGTGCAGTTCTTCCGCGTTGAACCAGAGGCCAGGCAATTCGAAATCTACGCAGCCGTCCTCGTTGCGCTGGTAGCGATACCCGCCCAGGGAGCGGTCATATTCGATGGGTGCGCCCATGCGCTCGCGCAGGTATTCGAGGTCGCGCTTGAAAGTCGCTTCCGAGATTTCCAGGTCTTCCAGCAATCTTTTCTTGCTGACCGCCCGGTAACTCTTGAGCAAATCGTCAATGCGATAAAAACGTTCGGTGCGCTCCATCGCCGGAGTATAGGCCAGACCTGCCTGGCTCAGTCGGTCAGATGGCCATCCCGATAATCCCGTAATGCCTGTTCAATTTCCGCACGGCTGTTCATCACGAACGGGCCGTACTGCACCACGGGCTCACCCAGCGGACGTCCGTGCAGCAGCAGGAACCCCGCTCCCTGTGGGCCGGCACGCAGGGACAGCCGGTCACCGGCGCCGAAACGCGCCAACTGCTGTGCGCTGACAAGCGGGCCATCGGACGGCCCGGCCAGTTCGCCCCGATACACGTAGAGGAAACCAGCGTGCCCCTCGGGCACCGTGAAGGTATGCCCGCCAGCAGCTGGCAGGCGAACATCCAGGTAAGTGGGTTGGGTGCTGCGGTCGGTCACCGCGCCCTGGACTGGTCTGCCGTCCACATCCACGGTGCCAGCAATCAAGCGCATCTCGCCCCCGTTCTGCAGGGACAAGCGGGGAATGGCCGAAGCGGGAATGTCCTGCCAAGCGGCCGGGCGCATTTTTTCTGCGGCCGGCAGGTTCAGCCAGAGTTGAAAGCCATGCAACGGCCCACCATCCTGCAGCGGCATTTCGGAATGGATCACACCACGCCCGGCAGTCATCCACTGCACGCCACCGGCAGTGATCTCGCCGCGATTACCCATGTGATCCTCGTGACGAAAACCGCCCTCCAGCATGTAGGTCACGGTTTCAAAGCCACGGTGTGGATGCGACGGGAATCCACCCGCCACATCCGCCGCGTCCGCCTTCAGTTCGTCCAGCATCAGGAACGGGTCCAG
>JBFJWR010000100.1:0-9350 GCA_041623535.1 Pseudomonadales bacterium | reverse complement strand
GCTCAGGATGACACTATTTTTTGTCGTCCCGAGCGCAGTCGAGGGATCTCGGGATTTGTGCGATGGACTGTCTGGGTGCTGCGTACCCCGGCGAGGTCCTTCGACTCCGCGCTACGCGCTCCGCTCAGGATGACGTGGGGGTCGCACGCCGCGCTCCGCTCAGGATGACACTATTTTTTGTCGTCCCGAGCGCAGTCGAGGGATCTCGGGATTTGTGCGATGGACTGGCTGGGTGCTGCGTACCCCGGCGAGGTCCTTCGACTCCGCGCTACGCGCTCCGCTCAGGATGACATGGGGGTCGCGCGCCGCGCTCCGCTCACGATGCCGGGGTGGATACCCCGGCCGCTATCTCGGAGTATAATCGGGCTCCTTTTCTAAAATCACTGACTACAATTAACCGTGTAGTCATTCACTTGTGTTGTCCGGCAGTTTCGGGGCTAAGGAATCAAGATGTTGAAATCACGAAGAAATGTGTACTTCCTGGTGGCCTTGGTGCTGGGTGTTGCGAGTGGTCCGTTGCAGGCGGCTGATCCGGGTGATCCCTGGGAAGGTTTCAATCGCAAGGTGTTTTCGTTCAATGAGGGCGTGGATCGATACGTGCTCAAACCCACTGCGCAGGCGTATGAAGATTACGTGCCGGGTCCTGTGGATAACATGATCAGCAATTTTTTCAGCAACCTGAATGACATCACCGTCATGCTGAACAACGGCGCGCAGGGCAAGTGGAAGGACGCCGGTTCCGATGCGGTACGGATCGGTATGAACACCACCTTCGGCATGTTTGGCTTATTCGATTTCGCCACGCCGTTCGGGTTCATCAAGCACGAAGAAGATTTTGGTCAGACCTTGGCGGTCTGGGGCGTGGACAGCGGCCCGTACGTGGTGTTACCGATTTTTGGGCCGCGCAATGTACGCGATACCGGTGGGCTGGTGATGGATACCCTGACCGACCCGGTAAGCTACATGGGTGATCAAAGCGACCAGTTTGCGACGCGGTTTGTCAGCACGGTTGATTTGCGTGCCAGCCTGCTGGCAGCGGAAGGCCTGATTATCGGGGACAAGTACGTGTTCCTGCGCGACACCTACCTGCAGCGGCGGGATTACCTCGTCAACGACGGGGTGATGGAAGATCCGTTCGCTGACGATTTCTAGCGCGCGTCCAACCCAGCGGCTGTGATCCCTGGTAACCGCGCAACCAGGCAGGATAAAAACATAAAAAAAGGGCGTTACGGGTTTTCCCGTAACGCCCTGATTTTTATTCTTTATTCAGGCCTTGATGCCCTGGATCTTGAGTCCCAGTTCAAACCCTTCGGCACGCGGAATAACGCGGGTCACTTCCACGCTGGCTTCCAGTGAGCCCAGGTCCAGGTCCGGACGTGAAGAGGGTACCGAGATGTCGTAGGTGTCACCCAGGCGCGCCTCGCTGTCGGATTCGACCAGCATGCCGGTACCGCTGAGGTCCCTGCAGATTGCCTGTATGGTAGCGCCGGAATGGCTGTGGGTCAGGGTGATGGGGATGTTCATCTGCATGCGCAGAAAATCCCTTTTCTCCTCGTGACTGGTTCGCTCAAGAGCGTACATAAGCGTTCTCTCCATGAAGTTGCGGATCCATCCGTGATCCGGCCCGGTTTATCGGCACCGGCCACACCCATATTTATATGTGCCATTCCTCCATGTGTCAAAGTTTGATCAACTTCGGGGGGTTGGGTGTGTGACGCAGGAAATGCCATGCTGATCGAGGTATTTCGGAGGCAGGTTACTTTTCTGCCACCATCATGCGCTAGAATCGCGTTTTTGAAGTTCAGCATTGATTGGTTCCCTGCATGCAGGCTGCGCAAGACAAACAGGAACAGCCCACACGCATTCTCGTGGTGGATGATGAGGCGTTTGTGCGTGTTTCGCTGGTCGCCTACCTCGAAGACAGCGGTTACGAGGTCGTGGAAGCCGCCGACGGGGAAGCGGGTCTGGCCCGCTTCCTGGAATGTAAGCCCAACCTGATCTTGTGCGATTTGCGCATGCCGCGCCTGGATGGGCTCGGACTGCTGCGCAAGGTGCAGGAAATCGATGCGCTGGTGCCAGTGATCGTGGTTTCCGGGGCCGGCGTGATTTCTGACGTGGTGGAAGCCCTGCGCCTGGGTGCCAGTGATTACCTGATCAAGCCGATTATTGATCTGGAAGTGCTGGAACACGCCGTCAGTCGCAGCCTGGAGCGCGCCGAACTGCGTCGGGAGAACCTGCGCTACCGCGAGGAACTGGAAGACGCCAACCGCGAACTCGCCCGCAGCCTCGAAGTGTTACGGCTGGATCAGCAGGCCGGCCGCGAAGTGCAACTGAACATGCTGCCAGCGGCCAACGTCTGCTTCGATCCGTACACGTTTACTCACCACATCGTTCCATCCCTGTACCTGAGCGGTGATTTCGTCGATTACTTTGCGCTGTCCGACCGGTTTGTCATGTTCTATATCGCGGACGTCTCCGGTCACGGGGCATCCTCGGCATTCGTCACCGTGCTGCTCAAGAACCTGAGTTACGAACTGCTGCGCCAGACCGATCTGAACCTCGATGAAGAGCGCCTGCGACCGTCGCGCATCCTTGCGCGCATCAACGACGTGTTGCTGCAGGTGCGCATGGAAAAACACATGACGACGTTCCTTGGCATACTGGACCGGGAGCAGCAGACACTGCGCTATTCAGTGGGTGGGCATTACCCGTATCCAATACTGCGCATGGGTTCCGAAGTGCGGGTGCTGGAAGAAAAGGGCCTGCCGGTGGGCCTGTTTCAGGAAGCGAAATTCGAGGACAAAGTGATTGCCCTGACCGATGATTTTTCCCTGGCCGTGTTTTCTGACGGTATCATGGAGGTGCTGGGGGGGGCAGACCTCGCGGTCAAGGAGCAAATGCTGCTCGAGGCCTTTGAAGTGGGTGCAACTGCGCAGTCGATTGCCGAGAAACTCGGAATAGCCGGCTACAAGGATGCACCGGATGACATCGCAATTCTTACTGTAAGCGGAGTTCGCCGTGGTTGACGGACGCATACTGGCTGCCGAGTCAGGCGATACGCGCATCCTCAAACTGGTCGGGGACGTGCGCCTGACCCTGTGCTCGACCCTGAACGCCTATATCGACAGCGTGGTGAACGGGAAACAGCCCACCGCCATGCTGGTGGACCTGAGTGAAACCGAAGCGCTCGACAGTACCACCCTGGGCATGCTGGCAAAGTTGTCGGTTCGCGTACGCGAACGTTGGCAGATTCCCACCACGCTGGTTTCCTCGCGCAAGGACGTAACCCGCATCCTCGAAAGCATGGGCTTTGCTCAGGTGTTTGTGCTTATCGATCACAGCAACGGGATACCGCCGGTGCTTGATGAAATTCCGCTGCTCCCGGCATCGGAAGAACAGATGCGCACGCAGATCCTGGAAGCCCATCGCACGCTGATGGAAATGAACGAATCGAATCGCGAGAAGTTTCGGGAACTCGTTGAAATGCTGGAGTGCTGATCGGATCGCTGAACAGTCAGGCCACACCCAGGCGCTCCTGTACACTGAGCTTGGTCTGAATGAATTCACCGTGCGGCACATAGATTAATTCCGCGACCTTGCGTACCAGGTGTTCCTCGAACTGGTGCAGACGGCCATCAGCAAACGCAATTTCCCACAGGCTTTCGATCAGCGAGCGTTTCTGTACGGGCGTGTAGTGGTCGTTGATCAGGCTGGTGAACTCAAACAGGTCGGTGGCCTTGGTTGTTTGCCGGGCGGCAACGGCGACCAGTCGGCCGAGGTCTTCCTCGGGGATGTTCCATGTGTTCTGCAGCGTGTCGATCACCGCATCGTATTCCTTGTCGCTGGCTTCGTGGTCGGCCCGGACCATCTCCAGCATCAGCGCTGCGGCAGCCAGGTGCACGGCATGGGACGCTTTTTCCGGCGGCGTTTCACTTTCCTTGAACTTGCAGCGTTCCTCAAAAAATTTGCATAACGCACCTATCATCGGAACTTCTCCTGCAGGATTGCTTCCAGCCGGACGGCATCGGCGGCGAAATTACGGATGCCTTCAGCAAGTTTCTCAGTGGCCATGGCATCTTCGTTCATTTCCCAGCGGAACTGCGCCTCGTTCAGCGAGATCCTGGGCTCCTGCTGAGTCAGCGCCTTGGCATCCAGTCGTCGTTCCAGCGGCGCGCGGTCCTGCTCCAGTGCTTCGAGCAGTTGCGGGCTGATGGTAAGACGGTCGCAACCGGCGAGCTGTTCGATTTCCCCGGTGTTGCGAAAGCTCGCGCCCATAACGATTGTTTCGTAACCGTGTTGCTTGTAGTAGTTGTAGATGCGCGTTACCGAGATGACCCCGGGGTCTTCCGCAGCGGGATAGCCGGTACGTCCGCTGGCCTGCTTGTGCCAGTCTAGGATGCGACCGACGAAGGGCGAGATCAGGGTTACACCGGCCTCGGCACAGGCAACGGCCTGGGCGAACCCGAACAGCAGGGTCAGATTGCAGTGGATGCCTTCCTGCTCCAGCTGTTGCGCTGCGCGTATGCCTTCCCAGGTGGAGGCAATCTTGATCAAGACGCGGGAACGATCCGTGCCGGCAGCCTCGTACAGTGCAATCAGGTGACGGGCCTTGGCCACGGTGGCGGCGGTGTCGAAGGAAAGCCGGGCATCCACCTCGGTGGAAACCCGGCCGGGAATCAGGTCCAGGATGCGCAGTCCGGCACCCACAGCGAGGCGATCCATGGCATCGCTGATGCGTGCGGCTTCGTTCGCGCCCGTGGCGGCCTGCAGCGCTGCCTGCAGGGTCGGGGCAAAATCCGGCTGGCTGGCGGCTTTCAGCAGCAGGCTGGGATTGGTGGTTGCATCTTCCGGGCGAAAGCGCTCGATCTGGGCGAACTCACCGGTGTCTGCAACGACCACTGTCATGGCGCGCAGTTGGGCGAGTTTGCTGTCGGATAGTTCCTGCGGATGCGTGCTTGTGTTCATGACTGTGATTCTAACACCGCTGTATTGAGGATAGGCCTGCGATTGCCCTGTGAACCTGCTTCAGGCCGTGGCCAGGTGGGCGACGGCCGCTTCCACCACGCGGGTGTCGGCTTGCGCGTGGTGCATGTGTTCGCTCAGGTGGCGGCGAAAGCGACGTGCGCCCGGCTCGCCCTGGTACAGTCCCAGCAGGTGCCGGGCCATGCAGCGCAGCGGTGTGCCGCGCGCCAGTTCCGCCTGCATGTATTCGAGGTAGGCAGTGATCACGCGTCCCCGTGTGGGCAACTCATCGGTTCGTCCGAAGATGCGCTGATCCGCTTCCAGTAGCACGGCTGGTGTGTGATAGGCCGCCCGTCCCAGCATGACGCCGTCCACCTGTTCGAGATGCGTCAGCGCTTCGTCCAGCGAGTGCACGCCACCGTTCAGCGTGATGTTCAGATCCGGGTGGAGCTGTTTGAGTTTGTACACCACGTCGTACTGCAATGGCGGGATGTCCCGGTTTTCCTTCGGACTCAGCCCGTCCAGCCAGGCCTTGCGGGCATGGATGATCCAGGTCGTGCAGCCGCGCGGAACCACGTGTTCCAGCAGTTGCGACAGATCTTCCCAGCCATCACGCCGGTCTATACCGGTACGTGTCTTGATGGTTACGGGTATGGATACGGCGTCCTGCATGGCGGCGATGCAATCGGCCACCAGGGCCGGCTCGGCCATCAGGCAGGCACCAAAGCGGCCGGACTTTACCCGGTCGCTGGGACAGCCGACATTCAGGTTGATCTCGTCGTAACCGGCCTGTTCACCAAGTCGCGCACTGGAGGCCAGTGCGGCCGGCTCGCTGCCGCCCAGTTGCAGTGCCACTGGGTGCTCCTCCGGTGAATGGGCGAGCAGGCGTTCCCGCGGCCCGTGCAGCAGGGCACCGGTGGTTACCATTTCCGTGTACAGCAGGGCGTCGCGACTGATCAGGCGCAGCAGGTAGCGGGCGTGACGGTCGGTGCAGTCCATCATCGGCGCCACGGAGAGTCGGCGATGGTGATCCCATGTCGGGGCGCGACTGGCGCTGGGGGTGTTCATGGGATGGCAGTCCGGACAGGTCAGTGACGCAGCTTGCTGTCAGTGTCCTGAAAATCAGCGGTTGGTACGGTCGAATAAAACGCGCACTGGCCTTTGCCGGCCTGCTTCGCCTTGTACATGGCCAGGTCAGCATGACGGGTCAGGTTCAGGTAGTCCACGCCGTCGGTGGGGAAGCGGGCGACCCCGATGCTCACGCCAATCTGGATGGAATGGCCGGATATCTGGAAGGGCGCATGAATGCGATCGATGACTTTCTGCGCCAGCAGTTTCTGCGTTTCCATGTCACCCGAGTCGGGCAGAATCACGGTGAACTCGTCACCGCCCAGGCGGGCCAGCGTGTCGCTCTGGCGCAGGCAATGCCGGATGCGTTGGGCAACCTGCACCAACAGTGCATCGCCCACGTCGTGGCCGTGCTGGTCGTTGACCGGCTTGAAACCGTCCAGGTCGAGAAACAGCAACGAGAACGGGCTGCGATTGCGGGTCGCGCGCTCCAGTTCGTGATTGAGCCGGTCCCGGAACAGGGCGCGATTGGGGAGTCCGGTGAGCGGGTCGTTGAACGCCAGGGTCGCCAGTTTCTTCTCGGTCTCTTTCTGTTCAGTGATATCCCAGAAAATGCCGATGTGGTAGAGCACCTCGCCGTGATCATCCCGGACCAGGTTGATGGCCAGCAGCTTGGGGAATATATCGCCGTTCTTCCGCCGGTCCCAGATCTCACCACGCCATTTTCCGGTGTGCTTCAGCGACTGCCACATGGCGTCGTAAAAGCCCTGGTCATGGCGTCCCGAACGGGTGATCCCCGGATCCTGTCCGATGACATCGTTGCGGCTGAAGCCCGTGTGTTCCAGGTAGGCCTCGTTCACTTCAATAATCTGGTTGTTCTTGTCGCTGATCAGGATGGCCTCGTCGGTCGAATCGACGATGGTCTTGTAGAGCTTCAGCTTTTTCTCGGCTTCTTCGCGTTCGGTGATCTGATCGCGCAGGCTCTTGTTCGCATTGAGCAGGTGATCGGTGCTTTCACGGACGCGCATCTTGAGTTGCTTGCGTTCCGATTCGAGTTCCTGGTTGGTTGCCAGCAGTTCAGCCTGCGTTTTCGCCATGGATCTGGCGACGTCCGAGAGGGCACTGAACGCCGGATCCTTTGCCAGTTCGGCCTGGTTCAGGCTGGACGGGTCGGCTGCAAGGCGCTGTAGCGCTTTTCCCGTGCGGGATATGTTCGCTTCGATGGTCCGTATGATGATGCTGGTAAACAGGATTGCGAGCAGAAAGACAGCCATGCCCTCGAAGGTCGTACGGGTGAGCTGGTTGTTGAGGTCGATTGAAAACCCGGTGAACTCCTCGTGCATGGCAGTCGTCATGGCTCTTTGCAATGCTGCGGACTGGGCATCAATTGCCAGGTATTGTCCTGATGCGGTGTTGATTCTTTGCGTGGCGATCGCCTCGCTACCCGGTGCCTCTGCCAGCAGGCGGGTCAGCATTTCCCGGCTTTCCTGCAGCATGGGGAGGAAGCGCACATACTCGCGCCGGATGCTGTCCTGTTGCTCCTTGTTGAAATTGCGCAGAAACCGGCTCATCTCGGCATCCAGCTGGTCGTGCAGGTTGTCCCAGCGATGCAGGAACGCCTGGCTGCGCAGATGGAAGTCCGCTTCTGCATCGGTCTGCTTCGAATGCAGCAGTCTGTACAGCCAGACCTCCGTATAACTCACGCCATGCAGCAGGGCCTGGACCCGCCCGAAAACAGGCATATTGGTTTGCAGGATCTGGTTGGAGCGGCGGGTATGTTCCTCGCCAATTTGCAGCACCAGCACCAGCACCACGGCCAGCGCCATGGCGCTGGTCAGCGGCAACAGCTTGAGCAGGACGCTGGAGTCGGAAAGCAGTGGCTTTTTCAAGCGGCGCGCCTGGTTCGGTTCTGGCCAGATTCTGCCATTGGAGGTCTCAATATCAGTGTTTTCGAAAGTATGCCATAGAATGATCGTTTTCGTGGAATGCGATATCCCCCCGGAATTCACAGGAGATACAGCCTCCGCATCCGTTACAATGCTGCCTTTCCAGCCTGGCCCGCCTGAATTATGACTATTGTTACCCGTTTTGCTCCCAGTCCTACTGGATACCTGCATATTGGCGGTGCCCGTACCGCCCTGTATGCCTGGCTGCATGCCCGTAAATACGAGGGCCGATTCATCCTGCGCATCGAGGATACCGACCGCGAACGGTCCACGCCGGAGTCGGTGCAGGCAATCCTCGAAGGTATGTCCTGGCTGGGGCTGGATTATGACGAGGGCCCGTATTACCAGACCGAGCGCATGGGCCGCTATGCCGATGTCATCGCCGAATTGCTGGCCACCGGGCATGCCTACTGTTGTACCTGCAGCCGCGAGCGGCTCGATGGCCTGCGGGAACAGCAACGGGCAGCAGGGCTCAAGCCGCGCTATGACGGTCACTGTCGGGATCGCGGGATCAGTTCCGATACCAGCGAACCACACGTGATTCGCTTCCGCACACCGGAAGAGGGTGCGGTCAGTTTTGATGACCTGGTGCGTGGCAACATCACGGTGGCCAACCAGGAACTGGATGACCTGGTGATTGCCCGTACCGATGGCTCCCCGACCTATAACCTGACGGTGGTGGTGGATGACCTGGACATGGGCATCACCCAGGTCATTCGCGGCGATGATCACATCAATAACACGCCACGCCAGATTCACATCATGAAAGCGCTCGGGGCCACGCCGCCGGAATTTGCGCATGTGCCCATGATCCTCGGCAAGGACGGTCAGCGGTTGTCCAAGCGGCACGGCGCGGTCAGCGTGATGCAGTATCGCGCCGAAGGCTTCCTGCCCGATGCCATGCTCAATTACCTGGTCCGGCTGGGCTGGTCCTACGGTGATCAGGAAATATTCACGCGCGGTGAGATGACCGAGCTGTTTGATCTGCGTGAGGTGCATTACGCCCCGGCAGCCTTTGATCCGGATAAGCTCCGCTGGCTGAACCAGCAACACCTGATCGGGCTGGACCCGACCCGACTTGAGCGGGAACTGCGGGTACGCCTGGACGAGGCGGGTGTGGATGCTGCCGCGGGACCCGATGTGGCTGAAACCGGCTATGCCCTCCGGGAGCGGGCCAAGACCCTGCTGGAACTCGTCGAACTGTGTCGCCCGTTTTACGAGGACTTTGACGAATACGAGGCCAAGGCCGCGAAGAAGCACCTGAAGGCGGACGCATTGCCGGTTCTGCAGGCATTGCACGCAGGGTTCACGGCTCTGCAGGAATGGCAGGAAGAGCCGCTGCACGAGGTGATAGCGGGCGTTGCCGAGGGCATG
>JBFJWR010000099.1:0-9354 GCA_041623535.1 Pseudomonadales bacterium | reverse complement strand
CTTGCGCGTCCCCTGCTTTTTACGCTGGACGCCGAGCGATCTCATGAAATCACCATGAACCTGCTGCAGTGGGCGGAGCGTAGTGGCGTGCTGGCCGCGCTGATGCCGACCACGATCGACGACCCGGTGGACGTCATGGGCCTGCATTTCCCCAACCGGGTGGGGCTGGCTGCCGGCCTGGACAAGGACGCCCGCTACCTGGATGCCCTGGGTGCGCTGGGGTTTGGCTTCCTGGAAGTCGGTACCGTGACGCCGCGTCCGCAACCCGGAAATCCACAGCCCCGCCTGTTCCGCCTGCGTGGCCATGACGCCATCATCAACCGCATGGGTTTCAATAATGGCGGCGTGGATGCGTTGGTGGGCCGGGTGGAAGCCAGCCGGCGTCCGGGCGTGCTCGGTATCAACATCGGCAAGAATGCGGCCACCCCGATGGAAAATGCCGTGCAGGATTACCTCGCGGCACTGCGCAAGGTCCACCGGGTGGCTGACTACGTGACGATCAACGTGTCCTCGCCGAATACCACGGGCCTGCGCGACCTGCAGGCGGCCGAGGTGCTGCGTGACCTGTGCGGCCGGCTGCGGGCCGAGCAGATGGGTTTGCAGTCCATATACGGGCGCTACGTGCCGCTGGTGCTGAAACTGGCGCCGGACATGACAGACGATGAACTGCGTGCCAGTGCGGACGTGGCGATGGCCACCGGGATGGATGGCCTGATCGTCACCAACACCACGGTCTCACGGCCTGCCGTCATCCCGCTGGCCCTCGCGGGCGAGGAGGGCGGCCTCAGCGGGGCGCCGCTGCGCGAGCGCAGCCTGCAGGTGCTGGAGCTGCTGTCCGGCCACTGTGGCCGGAAAATCCCGCTGATCTCCAGTGGCGGCATCATGAGCGCGGCAGACGCGCGGGCGCGGCTGGCCGCCGGTGCGCAACTGGTGCAGTTGTATTCAGGACTCATTTACCGTGGCCCCGGGCTGGTGCGCGAAGTCGCCGAAGCGCTGGCTGAGGGGAACCCGCAACAGTAAAAACCGCCGTAAAAAAAACAACCCGCCACTGGGGCGGGTTGTTGTTCCGGAGCCGTAGCCCCGTATCGGAGCCACCGTCGCATCTCGTAGCTTGCCTAGCAATCAGTTGCCTGTTTCATTCGGTCTACCTGGTGCACGACAGTGGCATAACTGGAACGGATTCAAACCTGCAAATTACCCTCCTCGCTGTTGTCTCCGTCTGTAAATTGCATCGCCGGATCAGGCGAATGTATTCAAAGTGCTTGTTGCTGGTACTGAATGTGGATGCCGGAAACCCCGGTAAAACCACTCCACTGGTCAGTGCGACCTTCATGCCAGCCTAGTAACCAGCGCTCGCGTACGTCGCCGGTCTCAAACGGGCAGATTTCTCTGGAACGGCCATCGATGCCTGCCTGGTAACCGCGGGCGAACGCCCGTTCGGTTCGATCTCTCTTCTGTCTTCTCATGCCTTCTCCGCTCTGTTTTGGGTTCACAAAGGATTGGCCTGCCCGATGCCGATTCGCCGCTTTGGTACTTGGCGCCTTGTCGCCGGTGGTCACGCTGCATTCTTGTGGAGCGGGGATTTCCCGGCACGGGTGACATATACATTTAGGTTGGCGGCGGAGCTTTTGTCGACAATCAAATATGCATATCGAACAGGGTTCTTAGGAAAGTTAAGAATAAGAGTAAGTGTCTGTTATTGAATGGAAATTCTGCTGATCTGGGAAATTGTACGCCTTGACAGGGGTTCCGGGCGCAACTAAGCGGGACCTGGCAGTAGCGCCCCGGCTACCCGGATCGCAGGCGAAAAAAAAGGCCGGGTTCATGTGAACCCGGCCTCTTCAGGCTGGAGAAGTCGCCGTTATCAGGCGGCTTCGGTGCTGCGTGACAGCGCCTTGTTCAGAGCCCGGATCTCATCCGTCAGGCTCTTGATCTGGTCACCAACCCCTTTCAGGGCAGCGTCGAGATCGGCTTTCTCGGCCAGTTTCTTGATGTCTGCCGATTTGGCCAGTGCTTCGAGCTGGGTAGCCCGGGCAAGTGCCGACAGGTCGATAGACTGTACCACTTTCTCAATCTCCTTCTTGGACGGCAGTTTGCTTACATCGGCAACCGTTGCCACACCAGAGGCCGTAGTGGCGCGTTCCAGCACATCGACTGCATAGGCGTTGGCCTTCTTCAGCGCGTCACCGGCCTGCGTGCGCAGCGATTCGGCGTTCAGGTTCTCACCCAGTTCGCGGGCGCTGGCCAGCAACTCTTCAGCCTTGCCGCGCGCCTTCTCACCCTTTTCGGTGACCAGTTCGCGGACTGCTGCAGCGTCCAGTTGCTCAAGCTTGGTACGTACGGCCTGGACCCGGCTTTCAACTTCCTTGCGGAGGTTGTCAGACTTCACCTTGGCGCGATACGACTCGGCCGCAGACTTCAGCTCGGCACGCTTCGCTTCGGCAGTTGCTTTCAGCTCGTCGCGCTTTGCCACCGCAGATGCCTTCAATTCGGCACCCTTGGTTTCAGCGCTTGCTTTCAGTTCAGCGCCCTTGGCTTCGGCCGTAGCCTTCAGCTCATTGCCGCGCGTTTCAGCACTGGCCCTGAGTTCAGCCAGCTTGGCTTCTGCCTGCTTGCGCAGTGAAAGGGCCTTTTCGCGTGCTTCGCCGGTCAGTTCCTGGCCGCGACCCTTGACGGTTTCAACGTTCAGTTCAGCCGTCAGCTTGCGCAGCTGTTCCAGTTGCTGATCCACGGACTGGCGCAGGGTACCGGTTTTGTCGGTCACCTGGACCTGCAGCTTCTCAACGCCGGCCTGGGCACGGGTGCGCAGTTGCTCAACGTCCTTGAGGTTACGGGCCAGTTCTTCCAGCTGGGTACGCGGATCGCTGGCTGCGTTCTTCAGCCACGCTACGCTGTTGTCGATCAGTTCTTTCGGTGCGATGGTTTGGTTTACTTCGCTCATGTGGAGTGCCTCCGTTGCATTCCTGGGTGGTAAAATTCGCTGCGACTCAGGTCGCGGCGTGCTTCTAATGCGAGGCGATAGTAGAAAATAAAATTAGAGTAAGACACCTAATTGCAGAGGCACCCCGAATCTGGCACCCGGCGACTCTTTTCTGTCATGCCATGTCGGTAACGGGGCGGGGGCGTTCAATCGGAGCGGGCCGAAAGGCGTTTTTCCCGTTCTGCCGGTTCCAGCCTGGCGATCTCCTGGCAGCGGAGATAGAACTCGGCGAGGTCGTTGTCTGCAGCCCGAAGCAGGTGGGCAAAGTCCGGCACCCGGTCATGATACGTGCTGACCGTGGCCAGTTTCGCATTGTTCAGTCCCTGCTGAAACCAGGACTGGTAACGCTGCAGCGCAGGGGTGTTCTTCATTTCATCCTGGAAATTCGCGGTGAGCGCAGCAAGTACCTGTTGCTTGGCAAGCTTCCGCTGCAGGAGATCGCTTTCGTCGCGGTAGGCGGCTGCCAATTTTTCACGCGCGGCGCTCACCAGGGACACAAACCGGTTGCGGGCTGCCTGGCGTGCCTGGTAGTCCGGCAATGCCTCGGGTCGGTTCAGCACGCTGACCCAGCGTCGCAGCCCCTCGGCTTCGACGAAACTGGCAAAGCCTTCGTTGAATGCCGTGTCTCCTTTTACGTATACCAGCTGATGCGCCAGTTCATGAAACAACAGGGCGGCCAGGTCGATATCGTCATCAAAGACGAAGGTATTCAGCAGGGGGTCGGAAAACCAGCCCAGTGTCGAATACGCGCGTACGCCGCCGATGTAGGTATCGAAGCCTTTTTCCTGCAGAATCTGCGCCTCACGGGCCGCATCCTCCCGCGAAAAATAACCCCGATAGACGGTGCAGCCGGCAATCGGATAGCACCAGGTGAGCGGTTTCACGGAAAACTCGGGCGCGGCATAGAGCGTCCACAGTGCGTGACCGCGCTGCAGGTCAGCGTAGGTTGTGTAGCTGTCGGAGGCCGGCAGTAAAAGTTCCTGCCGGGCGAATTCCAGCGCACGCCGGGCATACACAAGGCGTTCGCGCAGTCCGGCATCGAGATCCGGCTGTACAAGCAGTTCGGCAACCGGTTCACGGGCCAGCAGCAGCCGAATCTGCCCGCTGGCGAGTTGACCGTAGAAGTGGGTGGTGGCACAGCCACTCAGCGCCAGTGCGGACAGCAGCAACAGCAGTCCACGCAGCACGCGAATCCGCGGTTCCAGATACCAACCTGTCATTGATTCGCTCATCGATAGCCCGATTCCGCCTGCACCGCTATTCTATGGTACTTGCAAAGAGCTTGCGGGCTCGGGCGCAGTGCACACGGCGCTGGGGCGTGGCTGGTGCCTGCGGGTCTGGCAGCACACGACAGGTACGGCGCATTCAGGGCACGCAGCCAGTCGATCCCGCCTGCAGCGATTTATCGGGGACAGGATTTCATGCAACAGGATTTATCGAAACTGATCGCGGCGAATGGCCAGCCATGCTATGGCGTGCTGGACAAGCCGGTAGACCTGGTCAATTACCGGGATTTTGATCTGCGCAACAGCATGAACCGGCGCCGTCCGGCCTGGTCGCGGTACTGGGCGGCCAACCAGTTCCAGTTTGTCGGTCTGCTGGGCCCGGAACTGATTGCCGGCGTGGCCATTGTCGATCTCAAGCTCGTCAGCAACGCTTTCGTGTACTTCTATGATGTTCGCCAGCGGCGGTTTTCGGAGTCGAGTTTCCTGATGCCGTTTGGTTGGAAGACCTACATGGAGAATGCCCCGGACCGTGGTGAATGCCGCTTCGAGCAGGGTGGTAACCGAATCGAGATTACGGCCACGCCCAATCCCCGCACGCGCCGCCTGAATGTGCGCCTCGCCAACGGTGAGAGCATTTTCGCACTGATCGAAGAGCCCGATGAGTTCGCCCCCCTTTGCGTCAGCACGCGGGCCGGTTACACCGGCTGGGTCTACACCCAGAAAGCGGCCGGTCTGCCGGTGATGGGCAGTGTGCACTGTCATGGACGATCCTGGGACCTGCGTGAACAACGTGTGCTGGCCAGTTACGACTGGAGTCTCGGCTACATGCGGCGGGAGACCTTCTGGAACTGGGGCTGCATGGCCGGCTGGCTGGACAAGCGTCACAGTGTGGGCATGAATCTCGCGGCCGGCGTGAACGAAACTTCGTTTACCGAAAATGGTTTCTGGTATGACAACCGGTTCACGAAAGTGGATCTCGTGGATTTTGGTTTCAACCGGGATGATCCGGACGCGCCCTGGACCATGCGCTCCAACGACGGCCGGGTGAAACTGGACTTCCAGCCGCAGGGAAAACGCGGCGAGCGCCTGCAGGTCGGCCTGATGGCTTCCAATTTCAACCAGATGTTCGGCTTCTATTCCGGGGAACTGGAAACTGCCGATGGCAAGCGACTGGACATTGAAGGCATTCCCGGATTTGCCGAGGATCACTACGCCAAGTGGTAGCGCCGCCACCGCCTTGCAGCATCTGAGCCGTCAGGCAGTGGCGGGCAGATGTTCCTGTTCACCCCCGGTCAATGCGCTTAATTCTGCAGGTTTTTCACCAGCATGCGGATGACGAAGCGTGGTGTGAAACGCACCAGGAATGCGGAAATCCAGTTTTTCAGTCCGGGAATCACCACCGCCTTGTTGGCACGCAGTCCGTCCACCCCGGCGCGGGCAACCGCTTCCGAGGTCATGGTGCCCAAGCGGAACAGCAGCGAGGATTCCATGTCTGCCTCGGCAGCGAAGCCGGTGGCTGTTGCGCCGGGACACAGGCACGAGACATGTACGCCGCGCGTGCGCAGTTCCTCGTGCAGGCCTTCGCTGAACGACAGCACGTAAGCCTTGGAGGCGTAATAGACGCTCATCCACGGGCCCGGCTGAAAGGCGGCAGTGGATGCCACGTTGAGTATGCCGCCGCGACCACGCTCCAGCATGGCCGGCAGCAACTGCCGGGTCAGTTCGGTCAGCGCAGTAACATTCACCTGCACCATGTTGACCTGCCGGTCACAGGGCAGGTCGGCAACCGTGCCGCGCAGGCCGAAGCCCGCATTGTTGACCAGTACGTCCACCTGCAGGTTGCGGGACGCCAGTTCGGCACACAGGGCCGTCGTGGCATCGGCCGCACCAAGGTCCTGCGAAATGACTTCCACCTGCACGCTGTTGGCCGTACGTAATTCATCGGCCAGCTGGTTGAGCTTGTCGGTACTCCGGGCCACCAGTACCAGGTTGCTTTGTTGCGCGGCAAATATGCGTGCCATATCGAGACCAATCCCGGAAGACGCTCCCGTAATCAGTACGGTTTCACTGCTCATGAATCATGGTTCCTTTGTGTAAACTAAAACGGATGACGGCTTAATACTTGAAGTGCTTGATTTCTTCGCCCTGGCTGCCGATTTCGGTCATGGCCTCGATGCCGATGTCGAGGTGTATGTCGACCCATTTCCGGGTCACGGTGTGATCGGACTCCTCGGTCTTGACGCCTTCCGGAGTGATCGGCACGTCCGACACCAGCAGCAGTGCACCACGCGAGATTTCATTATGGTGGCCGACGATAAACAGGGTCGCGGTCTCCATGTCGATGGCCATGGCGGTCAGTTTCTGTAACCGCTTCATGAATTCCGTATCGTGTTCCCAGATACGCCGGTTGGTGGTGTACACGACGCCGGTCCGGTACTCCAGTTGGCGCTCGACGATCTTGTCAGAGACAAACTTGTGCAGTTTGAACGAGGGCAGGGCGGGGACTTCCGGCGCGAAATAATCGTTGCTGGTGCCCTCGCCGCGAATCGCCGCAATCGGCAGTATGAAATGGCCGATTTCAGTGGATGCTTTCAGGCCACCGCATTTGCCCAGGAACAGCACGCCCTTGGGTGCCCGTGCACTGAGCAGGTCCATGACGGTCGCGGCGTTGGCCGAACCAATGCCGAAATTGATGATGCTCAGCCCGGCGTTATTGGTCGCGGCCTGCATCGGGCGGTCATCACCGGTGATGTCACAGCCGAACCGGTCTGCGAACTTATCCAGGTAATTCCGGAAATTGGTCAGCAGTATGTAATCGCCAAAATCATCGATCGCCATGCCTGTATAGCGCGGCAGCCAATTTCGGGCGATATCTATCCGTTCTGGCATCAGGTAACTCCGGGCGCGGAGGACGCAGCCTGATCAACCGAACTGCGACTTCACCGAGTTGATCTTGTCGATGTAGCGCTGCATGGCTTCCTCGGAGCTGGTGCCCTTGAGCTTGTCCCAGGCTTCATACTTGGCGCGACCGACAAAATCCATCATTCCCGGCTTCTTGCCGGTGACGTCACCCTCGGTGGCCTGCTTGAACAACGAGTACATCTCAAGCTTCATTTCATTGGTCGGCTTGAAATCGCCTTCAGCGTTCTTTACGAGGGCAACGCATTCTTCAAATTGTGCTTTCAGGTCAGACATGGTCATGGTTCCTCAGGTCGTGTCGGGCAGTTGGTATTTGTGGATGCCCGGCACTGCATCAGGGCAGTACCGCAGCATCGATGAAGTGTAGTCAGGCTGGCGCAGGTTTGCCGGGTTCCGGCGCCGGGCCGGCGAAACGCCGGTGGTGACCTACTCGTCGCTCCCGGCCGGGGACTCTGCTGCCTCTGCGTCGGCGCCGGGTTCAGAAGCCTGCGCCTCGGCGTCCAGCTTGGCCTGCTGCTCTGCTTCTTCTGCCGCACAGGCCTCGGCAGATTTGCGCACGTAGTAATCGCGCTCGAATTTCAGACGGGTACGGATGGCATTGATTTCGGCATTGGTTTTGCCGAGCGCCGAGCCACCCGCCACCGTGGCGGCCCGCAGGTCTGATTCTGCCTGGGTGAGTCGATTGCTGAAGAGCATGCAAAGCCTGGTGTTTTCCGCTTCCTCCAGCGGAATGTAACGAATTTCCCCGTGGGCCCAGGGCGCCACGAACAGGCAGAAAAAGAAGGGGATCAGGGGCTTTTCGGTACGAAAACTGATCAAATTTAGTGGTCCTGCGTAGGGGTCGGTGACCCATTCTGCACCAAAAACCAGTGCTAAAGAAAACTCCCGCCGTGCCGTTACCCATGAGCAGGCAGGCAATTGCGTTTACGCAGGTAACTACCATGATTTTTTCTCCCGCCGCTGTGCCCCCCGGATTCCAGAAGTTTTCTGGATCTCCGGGGGCTCTGGGTGGGTACTTGCGCGGCCCCGTAGTGGCCGCTCCCCTGGAGCGCACCGATCATTCAGGTGCCGCCCGGGTCGAACACGGGCTGGAGTTCCTGCGCCGCAGCGTGGCGCAGAACCTGGCCGGGTTTCGGGTTCCCGAGCCCACCGTTACCGCCTTCGAAGCGCCTGCATTACCAACCGCCCGTGAAACGGCAGACAACATCCTCGGGTTCATCCGTTCCCGGCTTGATCGCGAAGTCGCCGCCGGCGCAGATGCGGAGCGGTACCAGGGTCTGCTTGCCGCCGCCCGCGAAGGCTTTGAGCGCGGTTACCAGCAGGCGTTGGGCGACCTGGAAGCGCTGGGCCTGCTGAACGAGGACCTGGCCGCGGAGATCGGCCAGACCCACGATTTTGTGACCGCGGGACTCGACGAACTGGCAGGCCAGGCGCCGGCAGCAGCGCAGCCCGCGGTGCCAGCGCCGACCCAGTTTGAAAGCTATCGCCAGCGCGTCAGTGTTGTGCAGAATGAAACCCTGGAACTGGAAGTCCGGACCCGTGATGGGGACCGGGTTCGTATCCAGCTGGAGTCCCTGGATGCATTCTCCAGTGATCAGTCAGTAAGCAGCCTGAGTGGTGCATCCGGGACGGCGGTGCTGGGCGAATTCAGCGCCACGCGCATCACCAGCGACCGTTTCTCGGTGCGCGTGCAGGGTGATCTCGACGAGGACGAGCGGGCTGCGCTGAGTGATCTGCTGGGTCGTGTCGATTCCCTTTCCGACCAGTTTTTCTCCGGCGACCCCCAACTGGCGCTGGAGCAGGCCCTCAACCTGGGCTACGACCAGGATGAGATAGCCGGATTCTCCCTGCGCCTGACCGCCACGGATGTGCGGCAGGTGACCGAGACCTATCAACGCGTCAGTCAGTTCGGTGACACGCCCGCAGATCGGGGTGCCAGTGACCTGGCCCACTCGCTGCAGTCGCTGGGTCAGTTCCTGCAGGCGGCACGCGCGGCCGTCGAGGACGCACAGGCTCTTTCTCAACCGGGTCGCCTGTTACAGCAGCTATTGGAAGGCAGCCTGTCATTCCTGAAACCCGGACATCAGCTTGATGCGATCGACAGTAACTTGCTGAACCTGCTTGGACTGGCCGCAGAAGACGCGGAAGAAGCTGAACCGACCATCGCCGAGGCCGCGTAGTCCCTCAGGACTGTTCCAGTTCCTGGATCTGCTCCTGCAGTGCCTGCAG
>JBFJWR010000098.1:0-9487 GCA_041623535.1 Pseudomonadales bacterium | reverse complement strand
CTGGAACGCGACTGGATCCCGGCGCTGGAAGCGCATCGACCGGAGATCATCTTTGTCTCTGCCGGTTTCGATGCGCACCGGGAAGATCCGCTGGCGCAACTGATGCTGGAGGATGCGGACTACCGATGGCTGGGGGAACTGATTCGTGATCAGTCGAAAATCCACGCACAGGGGCGCACTATATCGCTGCTGGAAGGAGGCTATCACCTCGACGCACTGGCACGCAGCGTTCAGGAGTACCTGGAAGGGCTGAGCGGCTTCTGAAGAAAACTGGCGCAACCTGCATACAGCTGAGCCGGTTGCGACTCAGATCGGCAGCACCCGGTTCTGATCGCGAACCATCGCTGCCAGGCGGTTGGCACCGAGCAGGTACTTGGCCAGATTGCGGGACAGCAGATCACTCTTGTGGATGTATGCAATGGTGCCGCGTGCCGTCGGGCCGGCAAACAGCGGATCCAGCATGACATCTTCGTGCTCACTGCAGACCAGCACAAACGGCACCGGATCCAGCGCTTCGAGATCAGCCACCAGGTCGGCACCTTTCTCTGTACCCAACCGGTAATCGAGGATCACCATGTCAAAGGCTTCTGCACCGATCTGCCGTCGGGCCTCGCTCAGGGTCTGCGCCCAGGCGACATTGAACCGCACCATGCCCACCTCGGTCAGGCCCTTGCGTACCAACTGAAAATCATCGGGGTCATCCTCCACCACGAGAATGGCGATATTGCGCACGATGAGATCTCGTATCGATTTGATCAGCGGATGCCAGGTCAGTTCCTTCTTGTGCAGGAACCGAACCGTCCCCGAATCAAGGAGGTCCTCGGTGCCGGGCGGAAACGCAATATCGTCCATACCGGTGACCAGCAGCGCAGCGACATCGACCCCGGCGCTGCGCGCCTCGATCAGGAAATCCAGGCCGGTACTGCCGCCCAGCTGGTAATCGATAATAAAGAAATCCCAGTTGCCGTCGGCCAGTTTCTCCATGGCCATCGCGATGGATTGCGCGTACTCAAGGTAAAAGCTCTCGGGCGGGAACTGCGTCTGGGTACGAAATAATTCCCGAATCAGGATGTATTCTTCTTCATCATCGTCAATGACAAGAATTCGAATCACCGGTTCCACGAACGAATCTCTGCTGCTGCTCAATCCCTACAGGATACCTTGAATCCCGACATCCGCACGGCAAGCGTGTTTTGTCCGGCCACAAGATGGCGATTCCCCGCACAGCCGGCCTGTATTTCGCCCGCCTGGCACTTGCCCCGCGCACGGCACCTGTACTTCAGTACGACACCCCGGACCCTACAAAAAAGCCCCGAACTGCCGATAAATTAACCAGGTTGGCAACAATTTTGCAGCATACAGGCAAGTGACGGATTACCCGTCAACCGGCAAGGGAATCGCAATCATGGGTATTTGTGCAGAAGAACTCGCGGAATACGTCATTCGCCCGACACTGGAATACCTGGGCGCATGGTCAGCGGATAGTGAAATGCTGTTGCTCGGCACGGCTGCCGCGCAGTCCGGCATGGGCTATCACCTGTGTAAAACCTCAAGCGGCAGAGGCATTTACGCCATCAACAGCGAATGCCACCGGCGCGTCTGGGACGAGTACCTGGCGTATCGCCCGGATGTGGCCAGCCGCGTGCGCGGACTGGCCAGCCAGCACGAGTTCCTGGTGCATCCTGATTTTGAACTGTCCACCAACCTGGCGTACGCGACAGCCATCGCCTGGGCGATTTACCGCTGGCGCGGCGCAAAACTGCCGTCGGGCGGCAATCCCCGCCAGTTGGAACGTCTCTGGAAACAGTTTTTCCCGCACCCGCGGTCAGGCACCCGCAACCAGTTCCTGAGCGCCTGGCCGGCCCGGCAAAGCGGACTCAGGGCTGCCTGAGCTGGTACGCCTGCCAGATCGCCGCCAGCGCGGCGGCCGCGCCCATGCGCAACCGATAGGTGCACAGCCCTGAAACATCGGTCTCGCCGGGGTTGATCTCCACCGTGGGAATGCCCAGTCGGCAAGCCTCCAGGACGGGTGCCGTGATGTAGGGAAACAGGCTGCTGGTGCCGACACTGAATACCAGGTCGAAACCGCGGGACATTTCCCTATCCAGCACCGCAAGCGCAGCCTCCGGAAGCATTTCGCCAAATAGCACCACGGCCGGCCGCAACGGCCCGTTGCAACGCGGACACTGCGGCAGACTGGCCAGGTGACGGTAATCAGCGACCGTCTCGCGGTGATCACAGGCGCTGCAGCAGAGGTCGCTGAAACGACCATGAATCTCGACCAGGTTGGCAGAGCCCGCCCGCAGGTGCAGGCCGTCGACATTTTGCGTCAGCGTCCAGGTGCCCGGCCTGATCCGCTCCAGGTCGGCGATGACCCGGTGACCGGCGTTGGGTTGCACATCCCGGCAGGCCCGCTCGATCTGGAACAGGTACTTCCAGGTGACGGCCGGGTCGCGACTGAACTGCACGCCGGACAGCGCCACTTCGATCGGCAGGCCGTCTTCCGTGTTGGTGTCGTTGTACAGACCGCCCACGCCCCGGTAGACGGGCATGCCGGAATCTGCCGAGAGACCCGCGCCGGTGATAAACAGCGTGCGGGCAGACCCGTGCAGCAGGTCTGCAATCTCGGCAATTACCGGGTCAGCCAACCTGTATCAGGCGCAGCTCGCGATCCACGTCGCGACTGGATTCCTGCCCCAGGCCGGCAAAATCAAACAGGGTGCGGTCGGCCAGGTGCGAGGGCCGGACATTCTGAATGCTGCGCGCGATATTCTCGATGCGGCCGGGAAAGCGGCGCTCCCAGTCGCGCAGCATCTGCTTTAGATTCTGGCGTTCAAGATTGGGCTGCGAACCGCAGAGGTTGCAGGGAATAATCGGATACTCCTGCCAGTCGGCGTATCTTTCGATATCGCGTTCCCGGCAGTAGGCCAGTGGTCGTATGACCACGTGGGCACCGTCATCGCTGACCAGCTTCGGTGGCATGGCCTTCAGGGCGCCGCCGTGAAACATGTTCAGGAACAGGGTTTCGAGGATGTCGTCCTGGTGATGTCCCAGCGCAATCTTGGTGGCGCCGATCTCGCTGGCGAAACCATAGAGGGTGCCCCGACGCAGTCGTGAACAGAGGGCGCAGGTGGTTTTCCCTTCCGGCACTTTCTCCTGCACGATGCGATAGGTGTTTTTCTCGATGATGTGGTATTCCACGCCCAGTCCGGACAGGTATTCCGGCAGCACGTGCTCGGGGAAGCCCGGCTGTTTCTGGTCCAGGTTCACCGCCACGATGTGGAAATCGACCGGCGCACTGGCACGCAGGCTAAGCAACATGGTCAGCATCGTGTAGGAGTCCTTGCCGCCGGACATGCACACCATGACCTTGTCGCCATCTTCGATCATATTGAAATCTTCGATGGCTCTGCCGGTCAGGCGCCGCAAGCGCTTTTGCAGCTTGTTGAATTCGAGCCGGGCCCGGGGATCATTCAGATCCGGGCGCGGAAAAGCGGCTTCTGACGCTTCCGACATGGGAGGCCTGCTTCAGGTAAGATGAAAGTGCGTATCTTATCATCGTCTGGCCCCATGCAACCTCCTTCAGAACCTGCCCATCCGGTCGCCGCAGACCCCCTGCAACTGGCCAACCTGCGCCAGCAGGTGACGGATTGCCTGCGCGGTCATCCGGATGGCATCAGCGAGCACGTGCTGATCAAGCTGCTGCGCGCCCGCGCCGACTGCGCCCTGCCCCAGGGGTCGCTTTCAGACCCGCTGAACCTGTTCCGCACCCACTTCCTGGTGTTTCACACCCTCTACCGGCTGCGCGACGTGTTCCGACAACAGCGCGAGTACGACCTGCGCATTCACCCGCTGCTGATCCAGCTGGACCCCTACCTGCCCGGGCAGCATGGCGTCGCCCCGGAGGACCCGCTGCGCAGTTATTACCTGGACCTGGCAGTACTGGAAGACGCGACCACGGAATCGGTGGAGGAACTGCTGCGCAAGGCGCGCAAGGTGCTGGTCACTGACGAGGAACGAACCACTGCGCTGAAGGCACTGGGCCTGAATGCACGGGCCAGCGATGACAACATCCGGCAGCGTTTCCGCGAACTCGCAATGCAACACCATCCGGACCGCGGCGGCGATGCCGAGACCTTTCGCCGCATTCGGGCCGCCATGGAGATTCTGGGCGGGAACGGTCGGCGCCCGTAGGCGAGCCGCATGCAGACCTGCATGCCGGTCGTGAACTACGGACGTAGTGCCGGTCAGTCAGTACCCTGCAGGATGCTACCGCGAAATCGCTGGCCGATTTCCGCGCCACCGGAATCGGCGTATTCGGCATTTAGTGGCGCACGCAGCAACGCAAGTCGCTGCCGGAAGTCCAGGCCGGACAGCGTGGCGTCCGAAAAGGCGCCGACCGGCAAAGCAGCCCAGCGTTGCAGCAAGGCAGGCAGCGCCCACGGATCATAGCCAGCCGCCTGCAGGCGGTGCAGCGCCGACTGGTCCGCCTGCTGCACCGCAGACGCAGCAGGCCCGCGCAGCAGCAGTTCCAGCGCGGCGGCGGAAAGACCACTTTCAGTGCCCGGCAGCGACGCCGCGCCCGCCCCCCGCAGGTAGGCATCGGCCTGCACCTGTTCAATAGCCATCGCCAGTGCGGCAGCCAGTTCAGCTTCTGACTGCAGACTCTCCAGCAGTCCGGACGAAATCACCACGCAGCCGGACGGTAACCCGGCCTGGAATATGGCTGCATCCTCCAGCACCAGGAATCTCCAGTTTCTCTCCGCGACCGGCACCTGTTGCAACAGCCAGTGCCCGACCAGCGCGACATACCGGGCCACCTGCGGCCGGTCTTCCACCGGTGCCGCACCCAGCAGCACGGCAAGCATCCGGTCCCCGAGCGCATCCCGCTGCGGGTCATTCCGCCCGGAGGTCACTTCTGGTGGAGCGTTTGCAACCGGCCGGTCCACCGGTGGCGCGGGCGCCTGCGGTGCGGCAGCACACCCGGCAAGGCTCGCAATGCACAGGCAAAGCAAGCCGTTTCGAACCCAGGTACTCACGGCGGGGTTCCCGGAGTCAGGCGCGCGGCACCGGCAAAGTCGTACAGTTCCCGGGTTGTCGGCGTGTAGATCTCCAGGCCCGCCGCATCATCCGGGCGTGGCAATGCGGCGGCGAGACCAGCCCGGTCCAGGCCTGTGCGCTCGGCACCATCCATCTCTGGCCGGAAAACCACCTGTACCGACAGCACGGGCACCCAGCCTTCGAGCATCTGATCGGCACGCACCCGGTACCAGCCACCGCTGCGCTCCAGGGGGACAAGTTCACTGTCTACAGCCAGCACCTCGATGGCCGGCATGTGCGCAGCCGGACCGACACGCAAGTGCGCGTCCTCGATCAGCAACAGCACGGGCGCAGCCTGCAGGGATGGAATGAAGCCACCCAGCAGGAAAATCAGGATCAGCTTTCGCACGGGCAGCCTCGTCACGTTTTCGTTCTTCATCAGGGTAGCAGGCCATTTCACCGCGACTTGTGCATTTGTACATACGGTCATTACAACTGCACTGCGTGCAAAATGACCGCCGCGGGACTGGTGTATTCTGTACCCATTGAGCGTCATTAGCATCTTTCGGAGGCATCACCATGGCCGATCCGGTCTCGGACAGCATCGCCCAACAACCCGCATTCATGCCACACGGACACTGCTATTTCTGGCAGCCGGAAATCCTCTGGGTGCATGTCATCTCGGATGCGCTGATCGCCCTGGCGTACGCGTCCATTCCGGCGGCGCTGATCTATTTCGTCATCAAGCGCACCGACCTCCGGTTCAGCTGGATTTTCGTACTGTTCGGCATTTTCATCCTGGCCTGCGGCGCGACCCATGTCATGAATGTCTATAACACCTGGTACCCGGCTTATTACGCCGCCGGGGTGCTCAAGATCATTACTGCAAGCGCATCGATAGGCACAGCCATCGTCCTGTGGCCACTGGTACCGGTGCTGCTGCGTATTCCCAGTCCCGAACAGCTCGAAAATGCCAATCTTTCGCTGGCCACCGAGGTCGAGGAACACAAACTGGCGCGCGAGGAACTGAGCGCCCAGGCTCAAGAACTGGAACTGCAGGCGCAACAACTGGAGCTGGTCAATGTGCAGTTGGAAGCCAGCAACAAGCATCTCGAGGAGTTCACGTCGGCAGTTGCCCACGACCTGCAGGAGCCACTACGCAAAGTCATCACGTTCGGTGACATGCTCAAAAGAAGCATCGGTGATGATCTGGAAAGCAAACCCAGGGACCGGCTGGAGCGCATGGTGGGTGCATCCCTGCGCATGCAGAGCCTGATCGACAACCTGCTGACCTATGCGCAGATCACCCATCGCGATCCCGAGTACACCGAGGTTAATCTTGAAGAGGTCGTACAGGAAGTCCTTCTGAACCTGGAGGATCGCACGGAGCGAAGCAAGGGCGAGATCCGGGTGGAGGGCGCACTGCCAACCATCGAAGCGGACCGCTCACACATGGTGCAGTTGTTTCAGAATTTCATCAGCAACGGCCTGAAGTTTCACCGGCCCGATACGCCACCGGTCATTACGCTGCGCACCGAAGCGGTTACTGATTGTCCGCACTTCGACGGACCGGGCTGGAAATTCAGTATCAGCGACAATGGCATCGGCATTCCCGAAAACAAGCTGGAACAGATTTTCGGCGCCTTTGAACGGCTGCACAGCCGGGCTGAATTCGAAGGAACGGGGATTGGCTTATCAGTGTGCAAGGGAGCCGTGGAACGCCACCATGGCGGCATCAGGGCCAGCAGCAAGCTGGGAGAAGGCAGCCTGTTTGAATTCTGGCTTCCGGAACGTCAGACCGGGAAGTCGCTGGAGGCCTGAACTACTGCAGCGCGGCGTGCTGGGGTCGCTGTCGCGGCGTGGCGGTTTTACTGCCGGTCGCTTCATTTTCAGGCGGCAGCACAACGGACGTGTGCACCACACCCACGCAACAGTTTTTGCCCTGGTCTTTCGCGGTGCCCATGGCATTCATCGCCTCATCGACCAGGCTGTCGCGCGGCACCCCGGTATAGGGCTGGGCGCTGGCAACGCCGACACTCACCGTGATCACATCGGCGACTGAAGACCGTTCATGACGGATACCCAGGCCGCGCACCCGTTCCATCATCTGTTCCGCGACAAACCGCGAACCGTCTTCGTCGGTATCCGCCAGCACCATGCCGAATTCTTCCGGCCCGATGCGCGCCACCAGGTCGCCCGGGCGCACCACACCGTGATTCAGTTCCAGCGCAATCTGGCGCAGCACTTCGTCACCCTGATCATGTCCGTACAGTTCGTTGTACGCATGAAAATCATCGATATCCAGCACTACTACAGACAAGGGGGTGCCATAGCGAGCCGCCCGGTTCCACTCATGCTGGTAAAAGCTGTTAAAACGCCGATTATTGGCAATACCGGTCAGCGCATCAGCTGAAGCGAGTTTTTCCAGTTCATGCTTCGCCTCGGCCAGATCCGCCACCGCCGAATGCAGCTCCTCTTCCATGCGCTTGCGCTCACCGAGGTCGCTGAGCACCACGGCGATGTTGTTTTCCTGCTCGCTGGATGCCGCATGCCATTGCACCCAACGATAGCCGCCTTCAGATGTCTGCATGCGACATTCGAAATTCATGGCCTGCTCGGAGGTTTCCATCATGTGCTGGAACGCAGCACGTGCTTCTTCCCGGTCATTGGGGTGTATGAGTTCCAGGCAGGGCATCTCGTAAAGGTCTTCGGGTTCATACCCGAGCAACTCGGTCCACGCATGATTGAAGCGCAGCAGGGTTCCATCGAGGTCGACCAGTCCGAGCAGGTCAGGTGAGATGCGAAAAAAGCGGTCGGTTTCCTTGCGTTCGCGCTGAATGGTGACCGCCCGACCGATGCCACCGGCCATGATCTCTATGGTTTCAGCATCACGACGACTGAATGCACGCAGTCGCTTCTGGGCCGAGAAAAAATTCATGGTACCGAACAGGTTGCCATCCACCCAGATCGGCGTGCTGATAAAGGAACCGGGCTCCAGCGAACAGTGCTTGCGACGACCGGCCAGCATCTCGTCGGTCGCGACGTCTGACGCCACCAGTGTTTGTTGTTCTTCCACCACGCGACGGCAGAGCGTGTCCTCGAGCACAAAGCGTGAACCGGCACCGACGCCGTGCGTGTCACCACCGGCATACAGGATGGAGTAGGTTCTCCCCTGGATGCGGCTGAGGAAGCCGGACTCGCAGTCCAGAAAGCGCAGGCCGGCCTGCAGGTACTCGCGGCACATCTCGCGCATGTCATTCGCGGGCATGGACAACAGGTCATGCAGGGCGCGCAGTTCCGCGGTGTAGGTATCAATTTCATCGGGGGGGATAGACGCATGGTCGGCGAACCGCATGCGCACCTGTGCGTAGCGATCGGTCACGCGCTGATTCACCCGGTGCGCGACCAGGACCACGGAGCTCACATGGTTGGCGGCATCCATGACCGGCACGAACACCGAATCAAACAGGCGCGTGCCTTCCCGCGTCAGCAGTTTGTGTACCGCATAAACCCGCTCACCGGAATCGCGGCACTTGCGGGCATAGGCTTCCACGCTGCGAACCGACTCATCACTGACAATTTCTTCCAGGCGGCCCAGCTGGAAAGATTTCTTCACATGCAGCAATTCGCGAGCGGCCGTATTCAGGTAACTGATGGTCAGGTCGGACTCCATGACCAGGAAGAGGTCGTCCGACTGATCAAAATACGCGCGAAACCGCTCCAGAGCATGCTGTTCAGCGCTGCGGGGCACTTCCTCCAGCAGTGTTTCCAGCCGCGTTTTCAGTTGATCTGCTGAAACATCCCGCAGTGCATGGTGTACCTGTTCTCTGAAATCCATAGGCTGGGGAAATTCCGGGGGTTATGAACGGATGGACACCGCGATGCGGCGACAAATTCAGCACTTTCAGAATAGCAGTTTAGCCAGATAATTCGCGTAATATCATGCCGATATCGACGCCAACCGGGGAAGAGGACAGGGACGGTCGATTTATTCGACAAACGGTGTGTTGCGCGCAGACTGTTGTCCACAGCATCTGTGGACAACTCTGGGGATAACCTGCATGCGGATGGAGAAAATGTCAGGAAATCCTGACTCGCCTCCGGTTTTGGATGCTTTTCATCCTCTCAAAAATTACACCAAATCATGCACTTATTTATAATTTCAATAACTTACAGCGATGTTCTTACAAGATCGATGCACAATCGCGCATAGATTTTGAATTGTGCATAACTTTTAAAGTTCGCGGAAAGTGCTGCTGGAAACCATGACCGTCCGTCGGACTGATTCAGGCAAAAAAAACTGGCGAAAATGCCGATCAGGTGCTTATGTAGCGACACTCGACGCCTTCGTCTTCCACGGCATATACAGACATCTCGACGATCGGGGCTTCGCCCTCCCCCAGGCCGATGACCTGGGCTCGGATTACCTCGCCAATTTCCGGCTTTG
>JBFJWR010000097.1:0-9607 GCA_041623535.1 Pseudomonadales bacterium | reverse complement strand
TCGGGGTCGAACCGCTGGCTCATCTGCGCCACCTGTGTGCTGACCAGTTGTTTGAGCGCTACAGCGGCCTGTATCAGCGCCTGGCCATCGCGAGTGGACTGTTACCGGCCCGCCTCGCCATCCTGCTGGGTGAGAAAGTTTTTGGTCCTTATCTCGGCGGACGCATCGGCTCGCAACTGGAAACCGCGCGGGCCCTCAAGTTTGCCGGCATGGCATCCATCCCGTACCTGGCCCAGATCTGCGAAACCATAGATCCGCGCCGCGTTCTGAAGATCATTCATGGTATGTCCTCTGAACGTATCACGGCCGTGAGCGCGATCCTGATCGAGAACCGTGACTTCATCACCATGGGCAAATTCGTAGACTGCCTGACCGAGTCGCAGTTACGCGTCATGCTGGATACCATCGACGATCCGGAAGTGCTGCTGCACACCGCGTTCTACACGGAAGGCAAGGCGCGCCTGGAGGCCATCGTGCACATGGTCGACGATACAACGCTGCAGGACATCATCCACAGCAGCGTGCAATCCGGCACGTTCACGGAGGCGTTGTCCCTCATCACCCACCTGGGTACAGAAGGCGAATCCCGCCTCGCCAACCTGGCGGCAGAACTGGGCGAACCGGTGCTGAATGAACTGGTGCGGATTGCCGCAACCGAGCAACTCTGGCCGGAAATTCTGCCGCTGGTACTGCAGATGAGTGAAGCCAACCAGGTACGTGTCATGCAGGTGCGCAGCCTGCTGGATGCCGGCGTGCTCGAGGGCCTGTTACGCGCCGGCCAGGAACTGCAGTTGTGGGAGGCATCCCTGCCCATGCTGGCGCACACCAGCGCGGAATTTCAGGAAATACTGCTGAAAATCGACTTCCTGTATGAAGCGGACACCGTGCGTTCCCTGCTCGATGCCGCCAATCGCACGGACTCGCACGGAACGCTGCTGCGCCTGCTGGAACAGATGAACGAGGCCGACCAGCAGCGGATTCATGCCGCGACCGAAAAACTGGATCACACACTGTTGCAGGACATCCTGCGCACCGCCAGTCGCCTGCCCGGCGCGGAAGAAAACTGGTTATACCGAAAGCTGTTGCGGCCGGACGCCACCTAGCGCCGGGCAGTACCGCTCAGTCTTTCAGCGGACGTCCGGTTTTGAAGACCCAGCCGATCACGGCCAGGCAGCCAGCCAGGAAAACGCCGATCATGGCCAGGGTCATGCCCAGTCCGACATCCGACACACCGTAAAAACTCCAGCGGAAACCACTGACCAGGTACACCACCGGGTTGAACAGGGAAATCTGCTGCCAGAGGGGTGGCAGCATGTCGAGGGAGTAAAAGCTGCCGCCCAGAAACGTCAGGGGCGTGACGATCATCAGCGGGACGATCTGCAGGCGCTCGAAGCCATCCGCCCACATGCCAATGATGAATCCAAACAGGCTGAACGTGACTGCCGTAAGCACCAGGAACAACAGCATCCACACTGGATGCAAAATGCTGTAATCGACAAAGAGCCGCGCCGTGGCCAGGATCAGGCAGCCAAGGATGATGGACTTGCTCGCGGCAGCACCCACATAGCCGATCACGATCTCCAGGCTGGAAACCGGCGCGGAGAGAATCTCGTAAATGGCGCCGGTAAAACGCGGCATGTAGATACCGAATGACGCATTGGAAATGCTTTCGTTGAGCAGCGAGAGCATCAGCAGGCCGGGAATAATAAACGCGCCATAACTGACGCCATCGATATCGCCCATGCGCGAACCGATCGCCGCGCCAAACACCACGAAGTACAGCGAGGTCGAAAGCACCGGCGAGGCGATGCTCTGCATCAGCGTGCGGCCGGTGCGCGCCATCTCGAAGCGATAGATGGCGTACACGCCGTACCAGTTCATGTTCATGTGCGGTTTGTCACCAGGCTCACGAAAATCTCCTCCAGCGAGGTTTCGCTGGAATGCAGGTTGCGGAAGTCGATCTTGTGCTCGCTCAGCAATCGCAGCACGGCGGCGATGCCGGTATCCTCGCTCTGCACGTCGAAATGGTAGTAAAGCTCCAGGCCATCGGCGGACAGTTCCAGTGCGTGCCCGGCCAGCGCCGCGGGGATGGCTTCCAGCGGTGACTGCAGGTGCAGTGTCAGCTGCTTCTTGCCCAGTTGCTGCATCAGGCGGTTCTTCTCTTCCACCAGCACCAGGCGCCCCTCGTGCAACACCCCCACCCGGTCCGCCATTTCTTCGGCTTCCTCGATGTAGTGGGTGGTCAGAATCACGGTCACACCCCGCTCCCGCAGGGCCCGCACCATGCCCCACATATCACGGCGCAGTTCCACATCCACCCCGGCGGTGGGCTCATCCAGGAACAGAATCTGCGGTTCGTGCGAGAGCGCCTTGGCGATCAGTACCCGGCGCTTCATTCCACCGGACAATTCCATGATGCGGGCATGACGCTTGTCCCACAGCGACAGGTCGCGCAGTAGTTTTTCCAGGTAGGCAGGATTGGGACTGCGGCCAAACAGGCCGCGACTGAAGCTGACCGTGGCCCAGACACTTTCGAAGGCATCGGTGGAGAGTTCCTGGGGAACCAGCCCGATCAGTTTCCGAGCGGCCCGGAAATCCCGGACATTATCGTGACCGCTGACCTCGACCGTTCCGCTGCTGGCATTGACGATACCGCAGACGATGCTGATCAGGGTGGTCTTGCCCGCGCCATTCGGCCCGAGCAATGCAAATATTTCACCCGGCGCAATGTCCAGATCGACGTCCTTGAGGGCCTGGAAGCCACCCGCGTACGTCTTTCCCAGTTGCCGGATGGAGATCGCCGGTTGCACAGGATATCCCCGTGGTCTGCAAAGCAAGCGCGAATTGTAAAAGGATCGGGCGGGAAAAGCGCGGTTCGCGGGATCAGAAGTCGAACAATCGATCGAGGACGCCAATCAACGCCTCTGCGTGCAAGGGTTTGACCAGGCAGGCGCTCATGTGGACCACCCGACACAGGGCGCGAATCTCGTCATCCTCGCGGTCGATGAGCGCCACGATGGGCGTAACCGCCAGCTGGCGCTGCCGCAGCAGGTTAGCGACTTCAAATCCATCCATGCCCGGCATTTCGATGTCCATGAAGATCAGGTCGTACTGCCGCTGCATGACCAACTTCAGCGCCACCTGGCCGGTGGAGGCGACGTCCGCATCCACGCCCAGTCCGGACAACAGTTGCTGCCCCAGTTGCTGGCTGGATTTGCTGTCATCGACGAGCAGCACCCGGCGACCATAATCCCGGCCCCGGGTACTGAGCGGGATGACCTCTGCCGTGCTGGCCGGGCCATTCGGCTGCGCTTCGCACAGGGCATGCTCAGCCGCCTTGAAAAGATCCACACCCTGCATCCCGGGCTCCCAGTCTGCCCAACCGCTGAGGCAATGTGGTTGCCAGGTGTACGCATCACAGTCCAGTTTCTGGGTAGCCAGGGTATACAGCAGCGTCCGCTGGGTTTCCGTCCGCGAGACGGCCGGGTCTCCGAGCACGATGCAACCCAGGGTTCGCGTGTCCACGTGTCCGACGACCGCGTTACCCTCCAGCTGCCGATCCAGGCGCAGTACAAACTCCCGCCAGGCCAGGTGCATGGCATGGCGGTCTGGTTCTGCGTCTCCCGTGGATGTCAGTCCCACTGCGAGCAGCGCGAGGGAAACAGGCATACCGGGGTGCGCGACCCTGCAGAAGCCATCCAGTAACTCGATGAACAACCTGCGTGCCGGCAACTTGGTCAGGGTGTGGCGCAGCGGGGTCAGGCTGTCGGACATTTCCCAGCGGCCAATCCCGAAGTGCAGCGTGGTACTGAGCAAGGGCTCGGAGAGCAGGTGCTTGTCGACGAAATAATCCACACCGGCATGCATGGCAGCACGCTCCATGCCCGGATTGGCGACGCTGGTGACCATGACGATGGGAATTTCACAGTCCATGGCCCGCAGATCGCGGGTCAGCGCGATGCCGCTGAAATCGCCCATGCGGTAATCAATGAACAGCAGCTGGTAGTCGGCATCCAGGATACGTTCGGCAGCCGTACTGGAATCCTGAATCCAGTCTGCCTGCACGTGAAAAACCGGATCAGACTGCAGGAGGTCGCAGAGGATCAGGAAATCGTCTTCATCGTCTTCAATGACCGCTACGCGCAGATTTTTTTTCAATTTTTGGCCACCTCCCAAACCAGCATAGGTGATGACTGTCTGCCCGGTAAACTGGTGCCAAAACAGGAATTTGGGAGGCTCCGTGGCGAACTACGTAATTATTGCCACAAAACCATACGACCAATAAATGTACAGGCCAAAAATCCCATGCAAGAATGATCGTTTGACTGCCTGCGCCAGGCACAGCAATACGAATCGGGAAAGCACATGGTTAACGTCTTACGAATTTTCCAGCTCCTGCTGGCAATCGGTCTCAGCGGTACGGCACTCGCCGGACCTTATCCTTACGAGTTACTCAAGGATCCCGAAGTACGGGAAGGCGTCACGATCGAAACCTTCACGTTCGATGCGGCGCCCGTAGATGCCGCAGCGGTGGCGGCCGGTGCGGCAGCGCTGCCGCAACCGAATCCGGAAACCGATCAGGATGAAGACAGCCCCTATACACCGACGGCCAGGGCGATGCTCGGCTACATCGATGGCAGCAAGCCAACGAAACTGGTGGTGCTCTGCCACGGACTGAACGGCGACGTGTTCGGTGACCCGGAAGCCTATCGTGCCTTCTACCATCACGTGACCCGGCTGACGACGGAAGATGTCGCGGTGATGGCCATCAACTACCGCAACAACTACCGCTTTCCGATTGGCCTCGGCGCGCACGATGTGATCGCCGGCACACTGGCAGTCAAGGACCGGGTCAGCAATGGCCTGCCGCCCGGCAGCGCCCGCGGACAGGCACAGCGCAGTGAACAGGCAAATACCAGCACGGGCAATGCCAGCAATCGGCAGGCAGTGAGTGGAAATATTGAAACCGTATACCTGTGGGGCATCTCCATGGGCGGCGCGATTTCCGGCACCGCCCTGTCGGAAGCGCTGTATGTCACGGACGATGCCAACAAGCCCATATTCGATCACTGGATCGGCGTCGAGCCACTGGTGAACTATGGCGAGTCCTACCTGGAGGCCAGCGGCGCCGCCCCCGGACTGGCCCGGGAAATGGAACTGGACAGCGGTGGCACGCCCAACGAGGTACCCGACGAGTACCGCCGGCGTACCGTGGTGATGAACGCAGACCGCATTGCCCAGGCCGGGCTGAAGACCATGACCATCGTGCACGCGATCAACGATGGCCTGGTGCCATACAACCAGGCCCGGGAGATGGCCACCACGGCCGTGCAGGCCGGCATTCCCACCCAGTTGTTCACCGTGGTGCGCAAGTCGCCGGAGCACGGTGATGGCGATAACACGCGGGGACGCCCGGGTGGCAACAACCCCGATTACACCGGCACCAACACCTTCCTTGGCGGGGGCGACGGGCACACCGACGAGGCCAACGTGGTGGATCTGGCGGGCCATGCAGCCGATTTCGACGAGACCCACCCGGTGATCCGGACGTCATTCGAGCAGTTGCAGAAGCTGATCGAGGGTTCCTACGATACCGCGATCCCCTACCGGGAGCATTGCGTGGATGACCAGGACGGTGGTTCCGATTTCTGCACGCGGACCTCGGCGCTGGGCGAGTAGTACGACTCTTCAGAACTACCGTCTCCTTCCCGGCGGAGCCCGCCCAGGCAGGCTCCGCCAATCCGCTATAATTCCCCGCAGTCTTTTCAGGGCAGGCCAGCCTGTATTCTCCTGCTGAATTTTAATCGGATCATGATCAGACAGTGCACAGGTCGCTCACAGTGGCAGGCAACTGATCAGTACCATTTTCGCGACACGTACTCCGTCACGCCAGTCAGCAAATAAAGCTGCATGGCCTGGCGCAGGCATCGCCCTACAGTTCACCTGCATAGGAACGTCATGATGAACCAGCCCCACTCGGAATTTGCCGCTGGCGAAACAGCAGCCACCAACCCGGCCACAGGCGAGCCACTGGGCGCCATCCCGAACACGCCGCTGGAAAGCATCCCGGAAATATTTGCGCAGGCGCGCATCGCGCAGCAGGAGTGGGCCGCCAAGACCTATCACCTGCGCAGTCAGCATATCGACCTGATGCGCGCCTATATACGTGACAACTGCGATGAACTGGCGCGCATCGTCAGCGAGGGCAACGGCAAAACGCGCATGGATGCCCTGGTCACCGAGGTCATGCCCTGTGCCCTGGCCTGTGCCTGGTATGGCAAGAATGCAGAAAAGGTTTTAAAGCCGCATCCGCGCCCGGCGTCCAGCATTGCCTGGTTCGGCAAGCGCTCGGAAGTGCGCCATGAACCACTGGGCGTGGTGGGTATCATCAGCCCCTGGAACTACCCGCTGTCGATCCCTTTCGGCGAAATCATCATGGGCCTGATGGCCGGCAATGCCGTGCTGTTGAAAGTCGCCGCCGCCACGCCACTGGTCGGCAAGGCCATCGAAGACATCATCGCCGCCGGCAACCTGCCCAGGGGCCTGTTTCATCACCTGGTCGGTTCGGGCGGACAGATTTCCACCGCCATGTTCAGGAACGGCATCAACAAGATCTTCTTCACCGGTTCCGTGCCGGCCGGCAAACACCTGATGGCGCAGGCCGCCGAGACCCTTACGCCACTGTCGCTGGAACTCGGCGGCAAAGACCCCATGATCGTGCTGGAAGACGCGGACCTGGAACGTGCTGCCAATGGCGCCGCGTGGGCCGGCCTGCAGAACGCCGGGCAGTCCTGCGGTGGCGTGGAGCGCATCTACGTACACGAATCGGTCTACCAGGAATTTGTCGACCTGTTCGCCGCCAAGGTCAGCGCACTGCGGCATGGCGCTCCGGACGGCTCGCACAGCGTGGATATCGGCTCCATGACCACCGCCAAGCAGCGCCAGGCCGTGGAAAAACAACTGGCGGACGCCGTGGCAGAAGGTGCACAAATCGTTGCGCAATCCCAACCGGTGGGCAGCCTGAATGGCGAGTTTCACCCCGCCGTACTGGTTACCGGGGTCAACCACTCCATGACCCTGATGCGCGAGGAAACCTTCGGCCCGATCGTGCCGGTCATGCCCTTCAGGGATGACGACGAAGCGGTGGTGCTGGCGAACGACTGCAGCATGGCGCTCAGTGCTTCAATCTGGACCCGCGACACGAAACGCGGCAAGGAACTGGCGAATCGCGTGGATGGCGGCGTGGTTGCGCTCAACGATCACCTCTACACCCATGGCATGTCGGATGTTCCCTGGGGTGGCCCCAAGGAATCCGGTATCGGCCGCACCCATGGCCCGGAAGGCCTGATGGAAATGACCCGCCCCAAGGCGGTGAACTGGGACTGGCTGCATGCGAAACGCAACGTCTGGTGGTATCCGCAGGATGCACGCACCTACAAGGCCATGCGCAACGCGGTCAGGCTGGCCGCACCACGCTCGCCGATCGATTACGTACTCGCCCTGCTCAGCATGTTACCGACGGTCATCTGGAAGATGTATTTTCAGCGTGGACCCGGCGGCGCAGCAAAGAAGCAGGAAGGGTAAAGCGAATACGCCAGCCGGGTGCTCTTCTGGCACCCGGCAGCCTGCGCAGATGTAAACCGATGACCCCGGTTGGAGTCCCCGGATCTACAGCCGGGGCCGATGCAGGACATGCGCCCAGTGGTCAGCAAATCTCAGTTTCACAGGGAGGCGACCCGTACCAGTAGCCATTATTGACGCGAGTTGCTTCCACAAGCTGATCAAAGTTTTTCTTGTCGCCCAGGATACGACGCTTGTAGCGGTCCCATTCCGATCGCTGATGGCCGCACTGTGCGATCCACTCGGACTTCTCGTCCGCGCCGGGCGTATAGATATCAACCCCAAGCTTTCTGAATTCCGTTTCACAATAAGCAGAGACGTTCCCCGCGATCTGCAGGTGCTCCCGAAAGGTCTTGTCCGCGGCTTCCATCAGGATGGATTGTAAGTTCAACGGCAGCGAATCAAACCATTTCTGACTGACCACCGCGGTCCAGCCGTCAGAAACGCTTTCAATCTGCGAAATCGAACCGAGCTGATGACGTAGTCCGCCCGGGCCGTTATACAAACCGACAATACTGGGATCCAGCGCATCAAAACGGCCGTGTCCGGCCAGGCGGGCAACATCGCCCCAGGCTACTTTTACGGTTCTCGCTCCCGCCAGTTGGTATAGCATGCGCAATGTTTTGCTCGGCGGAACACGCACAAGGATGTCCCTGATATCGGACGGTGATCCGAGTGTTTCGCCAAATATTTTTGTTGATGTAACTGTTCGCGGACCGGACACATAGTAGAACAGTATCTTCAGCTGACGCTGCGCATGGATCTGTTCATGAATCAGCTTTTCCCACGCAGAGGACGTGACGAGGTTGACGAAATCCTGGTTGCGCGCCGACCAGAACGGAATGTTCAATATGTCCAGCGCCGGTGCCGCAGGAGATAAATTGGAAACCGAAATCAGGGCGGCCGGTATCAGGCCCCTGTGAACCTGTGCCATCAACTCTATACCGACGCCGGACGTGCCCTTGTCACGAATATCCACATAGATGGCGCCACCCGACATCTCCTGGATATTTTTCTTGAGCTGGAAATGCATGTGCGGGTTACTTTTCCAGTCGGCACTGGAATAAGGGGAGGCGAAAAGCATTGTGTACCGGGCAGAGTCCCGGATTTCCGCTTCCTGCTCAACATTGAAAGTGACATTCGCAAGCGCCGGAAAAGCGAAACCCAGGGCAGACGCCGCTCCCAGTCCGAGGGAGGTGGTTAATAATTCACGTCGGGCCTTATCCACAGTGCCTCAAAATTCTGCATCCGGCTTGCCGCTGATCACGACGTCACCACTCCGGATACGGGTCTCCAGCGCGTCGATGCGCTCACGCATTGCGCGTGTGATCAGTGCGTCATTATGTTTATCCATGGCCAGTCCGACGGCGCCCTCCACCAGCCCCAGAAATCGTACTCCCGACAGCGGCTGTCCTTGCCATGCATCCTGCAGTACCAGGTAGATCGCCTGATCAATCCGCTTGATTACGGAAGTGAGCACCCGACCCGGATAGAGAGCGTTCTGATTCACATCCACCCCTATACCCAGTTTCCCGGCTTCCGCAACAGCGCGCAGCACGCCCAGACCTGACTCTCCCGCTGCATGAAAGATCACATCGGCACCCTGCCCGAGCTGTGATTTTGCAATTTCGTAGCCGCGTTCGGGTTTGAACCAGGAACGTGCCGTTTTGCCGATGTACTCTTCGAGCATGGAAATGCTGGGATCCACGTCGCTAAGCCCCTGGCGGAATCCGCCTGCAAACCGTTCCCGGATCGACTGGTTGCTGACACCGCCAACAAAGCCGACCGTGCCGGACCTGCTCGCCATTCCGGTCAGGACACCTGCGAGATACGTTGCTTCCTGCTCCTTGAAGAGGATCGATTGCACATTCGGCAAATGAACTTCCTGATCGATCACCACGAAGGTCTGCCGCGGATATTGCGCGGCAAACTGCTCCAGCGTGCGGACCTCCGCCGCGGTCGTGGGAAACGTAATCAGCGGATTGGC
>JBFJWR010000096.1:0-9640 GCA_041623535.1 Pseudomonadales bacterium | reverse complement strand
GGAGGTAGTCCATGGGGGGGGCGATTTGGGGGTTGGGGGGAATTCGCTAATCGGTCGAGGTCCTTCGACTTCGCGCTGCGCGCTGCGCTCAGGATGACGGGGGATAAAGTGCGCGTACTGGGGGCACTGGATAGCTGCACGAGGTCCTTCGACTACGTGCTGCGCACTCCGCTCAGGATGACGGGTGTGATTTCGAGGTCCTTCGACTGCGCTGCTGCCTTTGGCAGCAGCTTCGCTCAGGATGACGGGTGTGATTTCGAGATCCTTCGACTCGCTGCGCTCGCTCAGGATGACGGGGGTCATGCTTCGATGCGCTCCAGGCCGCCCATCCAGGGGCGCAGGGCTTCGGGGATCTGCACGCTGCCGTCTTCCTGCTGGTAGTTCTCCATGATCGCGACCATGGCGCGGCCGACTGCGAGGCCGGAGCCGTTGATGGTGTGCACCAGTTCCGGTTTGCCGGTCGCGGGGTTGCGCCAGCGGGCCTGCAGGCGGCGGGCCTGGAAATCGAGGAAGTTGCTGCAGGACGAGATTTCCCGGTAGCAGCCCTGCGCCGGCATCCATACTTCGATGTCGTAGGTACGGGCGCTGGAGAAACCCAGGTCACCACCGCACAGCGTCACCACGCGATACGGCAGCTCCAGTTTCTGCAGGATGGCTTCGGCATGTCCGGTCAGGGCTTCCAGCGCGTCCCAGGATGCTTCCGGTCGCACAATCTGCACCAGTTCCACTTTCTCGAACTGGTGCTGGCGGATCATGCCGCGCGTGTCCTTTCCGTAACTGCCTGCCTCGCTGCGAAAACACGGCGTATGGCAGGCAAATCGCAACGGGACTTCATCGTCCGACAGGATCTGGTCACGCACCAGGTTGGTGACCGGCACCTCGGCGGTCGGCGCCAGGTACCAGGCATGTTCGCCGGACAGGCGGAACAGGTCACTTTCAAACTTCGGTAACTGGCCGGTGCCGCGCAGGGACTCGGCATTCACGACGTAGGGCACATAGACCTCGGTGTACCCATGCTCCTGCGTGTGCACGTCGAGCATGAATTGCGTCAGCGCGCGATGCAGTCGTGCCAGTCCGCCGGACAGGGTGACGAACCGGCTGCCGGTGATGCGCGCCGCAGCGTCGAAATCCATCCCGCCGAGGCTGGCGCCGAGATCGACATGATCCTGCAGTGTGAATGTTGATTCTGTCGGAGTGCCTACGCGACGGACTTCGACATTGTCGGACTCGTCCTGACCGGCCGGAACTTCGGCATCAGGCGTATTGGGAATGCCCAGCAGGAAGTCATCCAGCGCATCCTGCACTTCGGCCAGTTGCGCCTTCGCAGCATCCAGTTTCTCGCCCAGCCCGGAGACCTGTGCCAGCAGGGGCGCGACATCCTCGCCGGCTGCCTTGGCCTTGCCGATGCTCTTGGAGATCGTATTGCGTTCGTTCTGCAGGTGCTCGGTGTCCACCTGCAACGCCTTGCGCTGGGTTTCCAGTTCGGCAAAGCGTGCCCGGTCCAGGACATAACCGCGCTTTTCCAGCGCGGTGCAGACTTCATCGAGTTCATTGCGGAGTCGTTTCGGATCAAGCATAAACAGGCGGGCTCACAAGCTGCGCGCCAGGACCAACCCGGCGAACGTGGAAATCAGGCACAAACCCAGCGTGCCAAACAGGTAGGCCGTACCCTGCAGGGCTTCCCCCTGCTGAAACAGGGTCAGGGTCGCCAGCGAAAATGCGGAAAACGTGGTGAAACCACCCAGGAAGCCGACGATCAGGACATCGGCCCAGAGCGGATCGGCACGCAGGCGCTCCACCAGTACGACGTAAACGATGCCGACCAGGAAGCAGCCCAGCACATTGACCAGCAGCGTACCCCACGGGAACGTACTGCCGGCAAATCGCGCCGCCCAACTGCCACAGAGCATGCGGCTCACGGCCCCTGCGGCACCACCGCCTGCCACGGCCAGCAGCTTGATCCATTCCAAAATCAGCCCATCCGGTCCCGCTGTCATCCAGGCCGGCATTGTACTGCATCAGGGCGCTTTTGCCCTTGCCTTCCGATCCAGCCCCCGCAAATCCGCCAGCTTTTTCCGAATCTGTGCTTCCAGTCCCCGATCCACCGGCTGGTAGTACTCCGGCGAGCCCATGCCGTCGGGAAAGTACTGCTCTCCGGCGGCGTAGCCATGGGTCTCGTCGTGGGCATAGCGGTAGTCTTTGCCATGACCCAGTTCCTTCATCAGGCGGGTCGGGGCATTGCGCAGGTGCGGTGGCACCTCGCGACTGCCCTGCTCCCGCGCCGATTTCATGGCGGCCTTGTAGGCGCCGTACACGGCATTGCTCTTGGCGGCCACGGCGAGGTACACAACGGCCTGCGCCAGGGCCAGTTCGCCCTCGGGGCTGCCCAATCGCTCCTGGGCCTGCCAGGCATCCAGTGCGATCTGCAGGGCGCGCGGGTCGGCGTTGCCGATGTCCTCGCTGGCCATGCGCACCAGGCGCCGGGCGATATAAAGTGGATCACAGCCGCCATCGAGCATGCGGCACAGCCAGTACAGGGCCGCATCCGGCGCGGATCCGCGCACGGACTTGTGCAGGGCCGAGATCTGGTCATAAAAAACATCGCCGCCCTTGTCAAAGCGGCGGCTGTCGCCCTGCAATACCGCCTGCACGCTTGCGGCATCCAGCGTGGCGCCGGTATCCGGCGCCTGGTCGGCAAGGATCTCCAGCAGGTTCAGCAGGCGGCGGGCATCCCCGTCGGCAACTTCTATCAACTGCTCGCGTACGCCATCCTGCACCTGCAGGTCATGCGCACCGAGACCACGTTCACTGTCGGCCAGTGCCCGGTCGAACACCCTGCCCAGGTCGTCCGTGGTCAGGGACTTGAGCACGTACACTCGCGCCCGCGACAGTAATGCGTTGTTGACCTCGAAGGACGGATTCTCGGTGGTCGCACCGATGAAAGTGACTGTGCCATCTTCGACGTAGGGCAGGAAGGCATCCTGCTGCGACTTGTTGAAGCGGTGCACCTCGTCGATGAACAGGATGGTCGCCCGACCGGAACCCTCGCGGGCCAGTCGCGCGGTTTCGACGGCCTGGCGGATATCTTTTACCCCGGACATCACGGCCGAGAGCGCAATCATCTCGGCATCGCAGGCGCTGGCGATCATCCGTGCCAGCGTGGTCTTGCCGGTGCCGGGTGGTCCCCAGAGAATCATGGAATGGGCACGTCCATGCTCCAGCACCGACGCCAGTGGCGCGCCGGCCGCCAGCAGGTGCCCCTGCCCGCAGAACTCCGCGGCGCAGGCCGGGCGCATACGCGCGGCGAGCGGTTCCCGTGATGACAAGAATCTATCTACTCTTCGGCCTATTGTTCGACGATAAAATCCGTGCCGGGCGGCACATCGAAAGCGAAAAGCTGATCGTCCACGCCCTGGTTCAGCGCCACATTCTGAAACTCGATGCGCGTCTGCTGGCCCAGGCTGTCGGACAGCACCATGGCGACCAGTGCCCCGTCGCGAAACAGCACGCGCATGGCTTCGAACATGCTTTGCGGGTCACGCGGACGTAATTCAAAGGATGCCTCGCCGGCACGGCCGACGCCACTGGTGATGGTAAAGGCATTGGCGATTCCACGCACATCGCCACTCAGCAACAGCGCCGGCGTGTTGACCAACTGGCGATCGAGGCGGCGCTGCACTGCCTGGTCCAGGTCCACGTCATGAATCATCAGCAGTTCGCCATTGGAGATCATGATCTGCTCGAACGGCAGGTCCGCCTCCCAGCGAAACTTGCCCGGGCGTTCGGCAAACATGCGCCCGGTGGATTTCTGCAGGCTGCGACCGTCGGCGTCACTGGTCTCCTGGGTGAAGTCCGCACTGTAGCTTTCAACGCCGTTGAGCACTGCTGTGAGTTGCCCGGCCGGATCTGCGGGTTCGGCCTGCACCGCAAGCACTACCGTCAACAGCAGGCTCAGCCCACACAGACGAGAAATTGTACGCATCATCAGAAGAATTCCGCCCGGGTTGTGAATCGCGTTACCAGCATCGCAGATTGGAACCCAACGGGGGATGAACGGCAACTGCGGAGCGAGAGGTCCGGAAGATCAGGAATCGTCGCGCGCCGGCACCAGTACCTCGCGCTGGCCGTTATGGCCCATCTCGCTGACCAGTCCGGCTTTTTCCATGGCTTCCAGTATCCGCGCCGAGCGGTTGTAACCAACCCGCAACTGGCGCTGCACCGCTGAAATGGACGCCCGCCGACTGCGCATCACGTGCGCCACGGCCTCGTCGTACAGCGGATCTGACTCGCTGTCGCTGCTGCCGAATTCCTCGCCGCCAAAGCCATCGGCCATGTCGCCGCCTTCCGGACCGGCGGTAATCTCATCCAGGTATTGCGGCTCGCCGCGCGAACGCAGGTCTTCGACCACGCGGTGTACTTCCTCGTCCGAGACAAAGGCACCGTGCACCCGTTCGGTGACGGCCTTGCCCGGCGGCAGGTAGAGCATGTCGCCCTGCCCCAGCAACTGCTCGGCGCCACCCTGGTCGAGAATGATGCGCGACTGCACTTTCTCCGCCACCTGGAAGGCGATCCGGGACGGGACGTTGGCCTTGATCAGGCCGGTGATCACCTTGGAATCCGGACGCTGTGTCGCCAGGATCATGTGGATGCCCGCGGCGCGCGCCTTCTGTGCAATCCGGGCAATCAGCTCTTCAATCTTCTTGCCCTTGTCGCCCAGCGAGATCAGCAGGTCGGCAAACTCGTCCACCACCACCACGATCTGCGGCAGGTGCTCCAGCGTGGGCGCTTCCGCCTCGGCGGCCTCGGCGCTTTTCCAGGTCGGATCAGGTACCGGCTCGCCGGCCTTCTCGGCCTCGGCCAGCTTGCGGTTGTAACCGGCGAGGTTCCGCACTTTCAGGTGGTTCATCAGCAGGTAGCGACGTTCCATCTCGAACACGCACCAGCGCAACGCATTGCCGGCGTCCTTCATGTCGGTCACCACCGGGGCCAGCAGGTGCGGGATCCCGTTATAAACCGACAGCTCGACCATTTTCGGGTCGATCATAATCAGGCGTACTTCTTCCGGCACCGACTTGAACAACAGGCTCAGCAGCATGGCGTTCAGGCCCACCGACTTACCGGAGCCGGTCGTACCCGCCACCAGCAGGTGCGGCATGCGCGCGAGGTCGGCCACCACCGGCACCCCGGCAATATCCTTGCCCAACGCAATAGTCAGCGGTGAAGACGCCGCATCATACTCACCGGATGACAGTATTTCGGAAAGGCGGACAATCTCGCGATCCTGGTTGGGAATCTCGATCCCGACCGTGGATTTGCCGGGAATCACCTCGACCACCCGCACGCTCAGCACCGCCATCGAACGTGCCAGGTCGCGGGCCAGGTTGCTGATCTGGCTGGCTTTCACCCCGGCCGCCGGTTGCACTTCGAAACGCGTGACCACCGGCCCCGGCTGCACGGCCATGACTTCAACGGTTACGCCGTACTCGGCCAGCTTGATTTCCACCAGCCGCGACAGCGCTTCCAGCGCATCCTTGCTGTAACCACGGCGATGCGTATCGTCGACCGGATCCAGCAGTTTCAAACGCGGCAGGGTGTCACCGCCCAGCCCCTGCTGAAACAGCGAGCGCTGGCGTTCCTTCTCGACGCGCGGACTCGTTTTGACCTCCGCGACAACCGGAGCAATCTTCGGCGCCTTGCGCTGCGCGCGCTTCTCGGTATCGCGATCGAGTACGGCCTTGCGGGCGCGCACAATCTTGCGGGCTTCGCGCCGCTCTCGCCACATCGAGTACTGCAGAGACGACCACTCCAGAGAACGCGCCCAGAATGCCAGCGTCAGTTCACCGGTGCGATCCATCACCCGCAACCAGGAGATGTTGGTGAACAAGGTAATGCCGAGCAGCAGCGTGGCAATAAACAGCAGCGTGACGCCCTGCTGGCCGAACGCCAGCGTGCCGGATGTCGCGCAGGTACTGCCGAGAATGCCGCCAGCACCGGCCGGCATGCCGACGCCATGAAAATGAGCAGCGGCCAGTCCGCCGCCGGCCGCCAGCACCAGCAGGGCACCGCCAATCCGCAAACCGAGCATGCCCCAGCGTGGCGGCCACTGCAGGCCGTGATCGCGTACCAGCAGCCAGGAACGGTACAACAAGGTAAGCGGCAGCAGGTAGGACATGTAGCCAAACAACAGGAAAAGGATATCGGCACTCCAGGCGCCGGCCGTGCCACCCGCATTACGCACCGCGCCGCTGGCCCCGGTATTGGTCCAGCCGGGATCGGTGGGGTCAAAGCTGACCAGTGAAATAAACAGGTAAAGTCCCAGCGCACCAAGCGCGATCATCGCGCCTTCCTGCAGGCCACGCTGCAACAGGCTGGGTGGGGGAATCCCCCGAACACTCTGGGCTTTTCTCAAGACGGCGATCCTTCGTCCGTGACGGAATCCGGTACGCGCCTGGGACCGCACATGCGGCGCAAGTCCGTCCTGATCCCGAATCTTCCCTGTATGAACGTCGAAACCGCCAACTGCAAAGCATGTTGGGCGGAACGACGTTTCCTATTTCATTGTATCGTTTCTGGTCAAATCTTCCATCGCGGCTCGTACCGCCGGATGAACCGCCTGCCCAGCTTGCACATTGACTGCCCCCGGCAGTCCTTCCGGCCCGTCCCGAAGCAGTTGACGCACCCGCGGCAGCAGGGCCGCCGAAAGCGCCTGTGACGACGTGCGGGGCACGGCACCCGGCATGTTCGTAACCGCCATATGCACCACCCCGTGCTCGATATAAGTCGGGTTCTCGTACGTGGTCGGCCGGGTCGTGGCTATACAGCCACCCTGATCGACGGCGATGTCCACGATGACCGCACCGGGCCGCATCTGCTGCACCAGCGCCTCGGATACGATCACCGGCGCCCGGGCACCCGGCACCAGCGCGGCACCCACGAGCAGGTCAGCCCGCGGCACCCACTCGGCCACGGTGGCGGGGTCTGCCTCCAGCACGTTTACCTGCGGATATGCGGCCGCCACCCGTGCCCGCACGGCCTGCGAAATATCGAGCGCCGTGACCGCCGCTTCCAGGCCCACCGCGGTTTGCAGGGCATGCGTACCCGCCACACCGCAACCGAGCACAACCACGCAACCGGGCAATGCTCCGTCGATACCACCCAGCAGGATCCCCCGGCCACCCTGTCCGGCATGCAGGAGATTTGCCCCAACCTGCACCGCGACCCGGCCGGCAACCGCGCTCATGGGTGCCAGCAATGGCAGGCTGCCGTTCTCGGTCACCGTTTCAAAGGCGCATGCAGTCAGGCCGATCCGGCACAGGGTCTGAAACAGTTCCGGCTCTGCCGCGAGGTGCAGAAAGGAGAAGAGGATGTGCCGGGATTCCAGAAACTGCAGGTCGGCTGCAACTGGCTCCTTCACCTTGATAATCAGGTCAGCGGCGCCGTAGAGCGACGCCGCATCAGGCACGACCCGGGCCCCGACAGCGGCATAGGCCGCATCTTCATGGCCACTCTGGATACCGGCATCGTGCTGCAGATATACGGCGTGCCCGTCGGCCACCAGTCCGCCCACGGCATCCGGGCACAGGGCCACCCGCCCTTCCCGGGGCTTGCACTCGCGTGGCACTCCAATTTGCATGCTGTCTGGCTCCCGATTCTGTGCCGGTCTGTGATACCGTTTACGACAATTCACGGTTCCCATTTATTGTCGGTGAATCGCACGCCAGCTACTGGCTGCCTGCAATGCACCGGGAACCTGACAATCTTGGCATAGTCTCTGATCTTAACTCTTGTGACCCACTACTGACCCAGGAATTCCATCTCTCATGAGCAGCACCCAGCATCACCGCCTCATCATTCTTGGCGCCGGCCCGGCCGGTTACGCGGCCGCCGTGTATGCGGCGCGCGCCAATCTCAAGCCGGTCCTGATTGCCGGCATGCAGCCCGGCGGTCAGCTGACCACGACCACGGACGTGGACAACTGGCCCGGCGATGCCGAAGGGGTGCAGGGGCCGGAACTGATGCAGCGCATGCAGCAGCACGCCGAGCGGTTTGAAACCAAGGTGATTTACGATCACATCAACGTCACCGATCTCGCGACCCGGCCGTTTGTCCTGACCGGTGATTCGGGCACCTATACCTGCGATGCGCTGATCATCGCCACCGGCGCATCGGCCCGTTACCTGGGCCTGCCCTCGGAAGAACAGTTCATGGGCAAGGGCGTGAGCGCCTGCGCGACCTGCGACGGATTCTTCTTCCGTGGCCAGAAAGTCGCGGTGATTGGCGGCGGCAACACGGCCGTGGAAGAGGCGCTCTACCTGGCCAATATCTGCGAGGAAGTGATCCTGGTGCATCGGCGCGACAGCCTGCGCTCGGAGAAAATCCTGCAGGACAAACTGTTCGCGCGGGAAAAAGAAGGCAAGGTACGGCTGGTCTGGAATCACACGCTGGACGAAATACTCGGCGACCAGACCGGTGTCACCGGCATGCGACTGCGCAGCACGGAAAACGACGCAACCCAGGATGTGTCTGTGCACGGCGTATTCATTGCCATCGGCCACACACCGAACACGTCCATTTTCGAAAACCAGCTGGACATGAAAAACGGCTATATCAGCATCCGCAGTGGACTGGCCGGTAACGCCACCGCCACCAGCGTACCCGGCGTATTCGCTGCCGGGGACGTCGCCGACCAGGTCTACCGCCAGGCCGTGACCTCCGCCGGGTTCGGTTGCATGGCTGCACTCGATGCCGAGAAGTTCCTGGACGAGTAGGCGCTCTCCACGCGCGGACCGGCAGCGGACTGCATGTCCATTCCAGAACTTGAGCCGGGTTCCACCTGGTTCCCGGATCCGGAATCAGCCGTGCTTGATCCCAACGGCCTGCTGGCCTGGGGCGGCGACCTGTCGCCAGCCCGCCTGGAGGCCGCCTACCGCACCGGCATCTTTCCCTGGTACAGCATTGGCCAGCCCATCCTGTGGTGGTCGCCGGACCCGCGCATGGTGTTGTTCCCGGACGAACTGCATATCTCGCGCAGCATGCGACGCTGCCTGAACAGCGGGCGGTTCCGCGTGACCCTGAACCAGGACTTCCGGTCAGTGATTGAAGGGTGTGCCGCACCACGCAGCTACGCAGACGACACCTGGATCATTCCGTCCATGCAGGCGGCCTACCGCGATCTGCATGCAATGGGGCTGGCGCACTCGGTGGAATGCTGGAAGGGAGACCAACTGGTCGGCGGACTGTACGGGATCGGCCTGGGTCGCCTGTTTTTTGGTGAGAGCATGTTTTCCCGCGCCACCAACGCCTCGAAAACTGTTTTTGTACTCTTCGTTCAGCACCTGCAGCGCAATGGATTCCGGCTCATGGATTGCCAGTTACCCAACGAGCACCTTTCGAGCCTGGGAGCGCGGGAAATTCCGCGCACCCGATTTCTGGAACTGCTGGGCGTGCATCAGCATGACCCGGTGAGCAGTGATGTGTTTGCGCGGCAGGAGTTGCGCTGGGTGACCCCATCACCGTCATCCTGAGCGAAGGCAGTGCACAGCGCTGCCAGAGTCGAAGGACCCCGAACAATTAACGACAAACAACTTCGTGGCTATCCCGCCGAGATCCTTCGACTCGCTTCGCTCGCTCAGGATGACGG
>JBFJWR010000095.1:0-9663 GCA_041623535.1 Pseudomonadales bacterium | reverse complement strand
GACGCGATCAGGACGCGACCCTTCACGAACAGGATGAAGGCTGCCAGCGAGAAGGTCGTCGCCAGCATCGCCATACGCTGCACCACGTACAGCGTGGTCGAGACCCACAGCGGATGCAGCGTCCAGAACGCCGCGCCCAGCAGGGCGATGCTCATGGCACGCTCGGGGTCCGGCTGCAGCGCGCTGGTCAGCAGGTGCAGCAGCCAGAACAGCAACAGGCCATTCACCGCGTGCAGCAGAACGTTCGTGTACTTGTAGTCGTAGGCCGAGACCGGCATGGCGTTGTCGTTCAGCAGGAACGAGAGCAGTGCGACCGGCCGCCCCAGCGGACCGGCAAGCCCACTACCGAGCGCATTCAGCAGCGACTCGAAATTAGTGATATCGCCAAATTGCACCAACTGGGCGAGGTTGCCCCGGTCGTCGAGCAGAAAGCCACCCTGGAGACCGGGCCAGTACACAATGATGGTGATCAGCACGAGCAGAAGGATGCCCGCCAGCGGCAACGCAACCCGGTTCATATTCACGGGAAAATGATCCAAAAATCTGGGAATGGGGCATTATCCGCACTGGCGGGGTTGGCGGCCAATGAAATCCCTCCAAACGCACGCCCTGCCCGATTCCGGGTGCCGGCAGTCTCCCATTACGATGGGCATTCCACAGCTTGCCCAGGCCTGCCGACCGCTTTTGCCCCGCTCATCCAATGGCACCTACCGATCATCGCCACGGCCTTTCTCTGCTGCACTTGCGCCCAGTATTCTCTGAATATGAACAATTGACTGTCGCGATCGCGCAGCGGCATGCAACTGGCTGAATAAAGACTAATCTCAGGTGAATTAAGTATTAGAATGAAAACCCCCTCTTCATTAATTCACCCAGGAAGAAAATCATCGTGATTCTTGCAAAACCACAGAAAGGCTTCTCCCTCATCGAACTGATGGTCACGGTCGCCATTGTTGCCATCCTGGCGGCGGTCGGCATGCCGATGTACCAGGATTACGTCAAGAAGGCGCATCGGTCTGCGGCCGCACAGTGGGTGTCTGATATCGCCAGCCGCCAGGGGCAGTTCATACTGGACAACCGCACTTATGGCACCCTGGCCCAGATCGGCATGACCTCTCCGCCCAGCACGGTGAGCGACTACTACGATATCTCGCTGACGATAGTAACCGGCGTGGCCCCCTTCAGATTCACTGCCTCGGCCAACCCGAAAAGCGGCGGCATGCATGACGGCGAAGCCAGCGTGACCATTAATCACCTCAACCAGAAAGCCGGCCCTGAAGGCGCCTGGGGAGATTGACATGATGATGGTTGTTGACAGTTACCGTCATCCCGAGCGAAGCCGAGGGACCCCGGACGTTTTACGAAACACGGGCCTCCGGGCGCTCTGTCCAAACCGTTCGCGCAAACAACACGGCTTCACCATCATCGAACTGATGATCGTGGTGCTGATCATGTCCATTCTGGTTGGCGTGGCGGTGCCCAGCTTCCGGGAAATGTTCGCCACCCAGCGTACCAAGACGGCCGCAAAGACTTTGTTTACTGCCATGAAACAGGCACGTAGTGAGGCCATGCGGCTGAACGGCATCTGCGATGTGTATATTGTTCCCGCTTCTGCCGGCGACTGGGCAAACGGGCTGGAGATACAAGCTGCGTCTGTCGGAACGGTACCCGCGTTTGGTTCCACTACCGCCTGCCAGTTTGACTCGGACGGTCTGGGCATGGGTGGCGCAGGCGACATTAGCTACGACAACCCGCTCGCTGTCTACGCCGGGCAACAGTATGTACTGGCCACACCGGGCCCCGCCGCCGGCGATACACTGGCAAACATCCAGTACAACCGACTGGGCCGCAGCGTTGGCGGAACCGGTCTGCAGTTCCATTTTTGCGATGATGACAATCTCGCACAGACGCGCTGGACCATCACGCTCGATTCTGCCGGTCTGCCCCGTTATTCAAGCGACGGCACGTGCCCGCTGCCCTGATGGAGTTAGTAATGAAATCACCTAGCAGAATGCGCGGGCGGCAACAGGGTATATCCCTGATCGAAGTGCTGGTTGCCATGTTGATTACCGTAATCGGCTCGCTGGGCATGATCGCCCTGCAGGTGCGTGCGCAACAGGCCCAGCTTGATGCCCACCAGCGGTCACAGGCACTGCTGCTGGCTGAAGACATGATCAACCGGCTGGAATCCAATCCCGCGGCGGCGGCCGAACGAACCTGTTATGTGACCGAGACCGGAAGCGGCTACGGGGTATCCTTTTATGGCACCGGCAATACCAACGCACTGAACTGCGGCTCCGGTGGTGCGGCTAACGCCCAGGCACAGGCAGACGTGCAGGCCTGGGATGGGCTGCTGAAGGGGCAGACCGAAACACTTAACGGCGGCAATGTGGGCGGATTACTGGACGCACGCGGCTGCATCACCACCGACGAAATTGTAGTGGTTGGTGCCACCACCGAAACCCTGTTCACCGTGACGGTGGCCTGGCAGGGACAGGCAGACCTTGCCCCGCCACTGGTGACCTGTGCGGCGGGCCTGTACAACAGCGACGGCGCGGACACACGACGCCGCGCAGTCAGCCTGCAAATGCACTTCGGCGCTAACGACTAGTCCTGTCCCGGCAGATATACGGAATTCTCATGACACCACTGAAACTGAACAAGGCATTGTCAAAGCGCGAACGCGGCGTGACGCTGATCGAACTGCTGATTGCCGTTGCCATCGGCTCATTCATTCTGCTCGGCCTGACCACGCTGGCATCCAGCAGCAGCCGCAATGAGCGGGAACTGTCGCGCTCCGCGCGGCAGCTCGACAATGCACGCTATGCGCTGCAGATCATGGGTGACGACATCAAGCTGGCCGGCTTTTTCGGCGCCCAGTACAACCTTGGCGATCCGACTGCAGCTGCGCTGAATGTCTGCGACACACCACCAACCACCGTGGAAATGGCGGTGCCGATCCTGGGCGCGAACAATCTTGCCGCAGACCCCACGGCAGGCACCTGTGCAGCCCTGGGCGCATTCGTCGCCGGAACCGATGCCGTAAGTGTGCGGCGTGCTGCGAGCTTTTCCTACCTGCCGGCCGCCCTTGTCGCCGACTCGGCCGCCGAGGATAACTGGTATGTGCAGACCCACCCGAACGCCAACCCACTGCTTCGCGAGGGCGACAACGCCGGCGACTTTACCTACACCTTTCTGGGCGGCAACATCGCGCCGGCCCGGAAATACCTGAACAATATTTACTATGTCGCCAATTATACGAACACCCCGGGTGACGGCATACCTGCACTCAGACGTGTTGTCTTCGATGAAGGCGATTACGACACCGATGAAGTGATTGCGGAAGGCGTCGAGAACATGCAGATCCAGTATGGGTTTGATACGGATGACGATGGTGTCGCCAATGAGTTCCATGCCGACCCGACGACGCTTTCGACGCCACCTACCAACACTACCGAGCTCGCCGAAGCGTGGGCCACGGTCGTAAACGTGCGCATCTTCCTGCTGGTTCGCAATACCGAGACCAGTCAGGGTCATACCAGCGCCAAGTCATTCAACCTTGGCGGCGTGGCAGTGGCGGCAGCCAACGACGGTTTCAAAAGGAATGTTTACACCACGACCGTGCGCGTGGTGAATGTCAGCAATCGCAGAGGAACGGTGATCGATCCATGAGTATTTCCAGCTTTGCCTATTTCAAGCGCCAGCAGGGCGCGGTACTGCCCATCGCCCTGTTCATCCTGTTGCTGGTCACCCTGCTGGCGGTCAGCACTATGCAGAGTTCGACCATAGACCTGAAAATCGCCCAGAACCGACAGGCGCGCATACAGACCGAACGAGCGGTCGAACGATCTATTGAACGCATCATCAACGATCCGTCAAACTTTACCAATGCAATCGGCATGGCCAACTCGCAGGACATGAACATGGGCAGCTGGACTGTCTCGGTGGAGCGCCCCTACTGCATCGCCAAAAAGTCAGCAACTGGCTATTCGGTGAATGCGCCACTGGTTCCCGAGTACAACGTCTGGGCGTTCGAGGCGTGTGCTACTGACTCGCTGACCGGTGCCCGGGTCGTCATGCAGCAGGGCGTGCGTATGCTCATGCTTTCCGGCAACTGCCTGCCCAACAACCCAACCAACCCCTGCGTCTGAGCGAAATCGCTTACAGACCAAGGAGGATTCCATCATGAAGAACCTGCTGCAAAGTTTCCTGATTGCCACTGTGCTGGTGACTGGTTGTTACACCCCACCGGTGCTGGCGGTCGATACCGACCTGTTCGTACGTGACCCGGATGACAGCGGCACACCGACCATCATGGTGATGTTTGGGAATGACTCCAGTTCCTGGTCGAGCAATTTCGGCACCAACGCCTGCGGATCGAACCGCTCGCGCGCCAAGATGATTCACGAGGCCATGCATCGAATTCTGACGATTCTCGGCGATACCTCTCTGGGCGGCTTTGACCTGTGGGTACCGACTGACACTGACGCCGAGAACGAAGCAGCCGGCCGGGTGCGCATCAACATCGGCTTTGGCATGTACTCGGAAGGCACGTCTCCTCCGGGCGCGAAAATATTCAAGCACATCAAGCTGCTGGATGCCGCCCAGCGGACTTCACTGCTGAACAGTTTCTACGCGGCTGCTGACGGCACGCCCATGACGTCGAAGACCATCGCCCAACTGACCAATGACACCAACTGCACAACGCCAGAAGCAGACGCCACGGACGCGACCCCAAGCACCTTCGATTATGCCAAGGCCGACGATTTCATCGTGATCCCCAAGACGCCGGGTAATGCTTCGATCTCCCGGGCGCTGGCGGAAATCCTGCGTTACTTTCGGGGCGAACAACCGATGTCCGGAACCCAGGATGTCGGCACGTCCGATTACCGTGACAATGAGAACAACCGGCTGGATGAGTTCGCATTCTTCTCGGACCCGAATGCTGCGCACGCAGATACCGAGTTCGCCAACCTGAAATATCGCAACGACTTCCTGGATTCGAACGCCTCCTGTGGCGACAAGCATATCATTTACTTTGGCTTCAGCCGCCCGCAGGCCAGCGAACGGACCAACAGTGTTAAGGCCTGCTTCAGCAAAAGCGGGGCCGATCTCAGCCAGACCTGTGCCGACACCAAGTACACGGGCGAACAACTATTGACGGGCCTGGAAGGCTGGGATTTTCGCGCCTTTAACAACGGCACCTACATCACGATTCCGACCGACCCGGCATTTCCCTCGGACAATTATTCCGGCGATGAAAACTTCGTGCCGGATGAGTGGTCGCAGTACCTTTTCAACGGCATCGATCTTGATCCGACCCTGGTGGACAACCAGGTGATCAAGACTCACTGGATCAATGTGACCGACAACCCGAACAAGAACTCGACCACCCGCGCTGACCAGGCCTTTTTCAAGAGCATCGCGAACAACGGCGGTGGTGAATACGAACTGGCCACCGATGCCGACGCAATCGTGACCAGCTTCCTGAACATCCTCTCAGCGATCCTCGCCGAAAACTCGGTCTTCGCGTCCACAGCACTGCCGGTATCGGTAAACGTGCGTGGCACCAACCTCAACCAGATCTACCTGGGCGTATTCCGGGCCGACGTTGAGAACCGGGCGCGCTGGTGGGGCAACCTCAAGCAGTACAAACTGGGTATTAATGCCGGCACCGGCGCCATCGAACTGCAGGACGCTGACGGCAACCCATCACAGGGCGCAGATGGGTTTATCGATCCGGATGCGCGCAGCCTGTGGACGCACACGGCGCCCGTTGCGCGGCAACGTGCAGACGGCAGTGGCTACTGGGGTTTCGACCCGCGCGGTAATGTCATCGACCCCGACCTTAAGGATGACGACAACCCGGATGGAGAAGTCGTGGAGAAAGGCGGGGTTGCCCAGTTTATACGCGAGAACTTCGACGCCAACCCGCTCGCCGACCGCGAGATTTATACCTATGTGTGCGACACAACGCTCGCTGCCTGCCAGAATCCGGCTACAGCCGTAGACCTTGAAGCAGGTGGCAATGCCACGCAATTCAACACCTCGAATACCGCCATCACGGCCGCGAACACGGGGCTCGCGGCTGCCGACACGACCGGATGGAGCGCCACCCGGCTGACCACGCTGACACTGGCCAACCTGGTGAATTTTTTCCGCGGCCAGGACAACGACACCCCGTATGACTGGGATGGCATCGCCAACACGGAGTCGTTTGGCGACGAAGACAACGATACGTTCAAGGACGATGCCCGCCCGCAGATACACGGCGACGTACTGCATTCCCGGCCGGCTATTGTCAACTTCAACCGCCTCGGTGATGACAGTGACGTCATTGTGTTCTACGGCACCAATGACGGCGGCATCCGTGCCATCCAGGGGGGCGAAGAAGACCACCCGAACGACGGCAGCGCCAGCACCGGCACCGATCCGAACAATATATCGAACAGCCTGATCGCAGCCGGCAATGAGATCTGGAGCTTTATCGCCCAGGAACACTACGGCAAGTTGTACCAGCAGTTTGAGAACGACGAAGTCGATGGCGGGGCATCACCACGTAGTACGATAGACCGCGAGATATTCTTTGACGGCACCTTCTCTGTGCTGACCCGCGATAATTTCAACGAGGCTGCGTACCAGACGATTAAGAATGCTGGCGGCACAGACGCCGTTGCCGCCACGGCGGGGACTACCAACCTGCCGGCATCAAACTTTGGCGATGGCGTACGCATTATCCGCGAACCCGACCAGTTTCCCGGCCGCCTGGCCACTGATGCGGACGAGGCTTACCTGTTTGCAGCCGCACGGCGTGGCGGTGACCTGCTGTATGCATTCGACATCAGCAATCCGTATGAGCCAGCCGTGTACTGGCGACGTCGCGGCGCCGATGCAGCCGATGGATCGGTGGACGGCGCACTGGGAACTGCCGACCCGGGCTATGAAGAACTGGGGCAAACCTGGTCAGCACCCACACCGATCAAGCTGAAGGTCGACCTGGGTAGCGGCCTGGAAGAAAAGGATGTCCTGATCTTCGGCAAGGGCTTTAACCCTGCCAATGATGATTTTGAACCCACCGGGGACGACCCCCTGCGCCCCACCAATACTGCGGGCAATAAGAGCATCGGCGCCGGGGTCATGATCGTGGACGCGGATACCGGCGACCCGATCTGGCAGTCCGGCACATGGACTTCCTACCCGATCACATCCCCCGGTGAGTACCTGACCGTGACCGACATGGTCTGGAGTATTCCGTCGGACATCACTCCGGTGGATCGTGATCGCGATACTTTCTTCGAGAAATTCTACGTCGGCGACAGTGGCGGCAATGTCTGGCGCGGCGACATCAGCGACAGCGACCCCGCCAACTGGACGGTCACCCAACTCGCCGACCTCGCTGATCACAGCGACAACAAGGCGTACTGTACGGTGAGTAATGTAGAGGTCGACAAGCGGTCCGACTGTACTAACTACACCTGTGACCAGTCAGGAGATACGGTTACTGACCCGCTCGACTGCCGGTACATCTGCTCAGACGGATCGCTTGAGAAATTCGCCATCAACTGTACCGGGTCTGGTTTCAGCTGTAGCGGTGGATCGCAGGTTGCCACCTCGGGCACCTGTCCGTTCAACTGCCAGATCAGCGGATCGGTTGTACCAGCCCCCAACAGCCCGAACGCCTGCCCGACCTACACCTGTGATTTGAGCGGGAACCAGGTCACCAGCCCGAATCAATGCAAGCTGATCTGTGATTTCGACGGCACCACACTTGTTGACAAGGCCAACCAGTGTCCGGGTCCGAACCCGAAGAAGGCATCCAATCGGGAGACCGCAACCCAGGAAACTGCAGTCCAACAATCCGAGACGTCCAACTCGGGTGCTACCGGGCAGGAATCCGCCACCCAGGAATTTGCCGATCTGCTGTACGGCGATGACGACCGTCGCTTCCTGTTCGCCCCCGACCTGGTGCCGAACAGTGATCCCGAATTCGACGCCATTCTGCTGGGCTCGGGAGACCGGGAACTGCCTGACTCGGCCTATGTGGAAGATCGCTTCTACATGCTCAAGGATCCGTGGGTGGATGGATCTGCAGATGAGACATCCATCAACGCGGCTGCCTTCGGTGCACCGGGCTCTTCAGATGGTGTCATCGCGCCACTTGAACAGGCCCAGGCCGGTTTCAGCTCGATCTACCCGATAACGGATGCCACGCCAGACGCTGCCAGCAGCCCTGGCCTGGACGCCGGCGCTGACCTGTACAATGCGACCAACAACACCATCCAGCAGGGAACTGCCGACACCCTGAATCCGGATGGCAGCGTGAACACGCAAGGTACGCAATCCGTTGCGCGGGATGCGCTGGCAGCTGCCCGCGGCTGGTACATCAACCTCATTGGTCCCAAGCCGGTAGGCACGGGTACTTTTGATGGGGATGGAAATGAAATCTTCGTCACCTCATCGGACGATGATGACACCACCACCCAGTTGGGCGAGAAAGTGGTTTCCTCAGCTGTCACCCTGGGCGGAACCGTGTTCTTCAACACCAACGAGCCGGATGATGGCAGTCTCGCCTGTGGCACCACGCTGGGCACTGCGCGTTCCTATGCGATCAACTACGAGGATGGTTCGGTACCCGCATCGGCCTTCGGTTCAGGTGACCTGTCCGAGCGCTTCGAGGTGCTCGCCGCAGGCGGCTTCCCGCCCAGCCCGGTACCGTTCGTGGTCGAGATCGACGGCCAGATCTACTCGGGCGTACAGATCGGACCGGTGCCACGGCAAGCCGATACCGAGGTCTACAACCAACGCCAGCGCGTGTTCTGGTTCCAGGACGTGGATATCAACTAGTCGTTGCCAACCAGGCGACACCAAACAGGGGGAGCGCATCGCGCTCCCCTTTTTTTGTGCGTTTCCCCGAAGCCAATATAGGGACAGGTGCGCAGTCCTGATTGACACAGTATGATGTTCTACCTTGACCGGCGTCCCGCGCCGGCACAATCCGTCAACCGCAACCAGGAAGAAACGCACATGGCTTTTGAACTTCCCCCGCTTCCATACGACAAGAATGCCCTGGAACCGCACATCTCAGCGGAGACCCTGGAATTCCACCACGGCAAGCACCACCAGACTTACGTGACCAACCTGAACAACCTGGTTCCGGGCACGGAATTCGAGGGCAAGAACCTCGAGGAAATCATCAAGTCCGCTTCCGGTGGCGTGTTCAACAATGCCGCGCAGATCTGGAACCATACGTTCTACTGGAACTGCCTGAGCCCGAATGGCGGCGGTGAACCCACCGGTGCCGTGGCCGATGCAATCAACAAGGCATTCGGCTCATTCGCCGAGTTCAAGGACAAGTTCTCCGACACCACCATCAAGACCTTTGGCTCCGGCTGGGGCTGGCTGGTGAAGAAGGCCGACGGCTCACTGGCCATCGTCAGCACCAGCAACGCCGGTTGCCCGCTGACCGACGGCAGCACCCCGCTGCTGACCTGCGATGTCTGGGAACATGCCTACTACGTGGATTACCGCAATGCGCGACCCAAATACGTGGAAGCGTTCTGGAACCTCGTAAACTGGGATTTCGTCGCGAAAAACCTCGGCTAGGTTATCTGCCGACGACCAGAAAGCCCCGCCATCAGGTGGGGCTTTCTGGTTTTGGGTGTC
>JBFJWR010000094.1:0-9690 GCA_041623535.1 Pseudomonadales bacterium | reverse complement strand
GGGCAGCTTCGCGGCCATCAACAACAATAAAGGTGGCATCCTAACCTTCGGTGCGAACGATCTTTCCATCAGCGGCATCCAGATCGCGACTGTCGCGCCGGCCACGGTCACCACTACAACCAGCACTTCGGTGCTGACCAACAGCCCGACGCCCACTTCCACGGGCAGTGATCCAATGGGAACAGAAACCTTCGCCCCGGAAGCATCAGTGAGCACCACCTCGTCCTCCGGTGAAACACCGACCAGCACCGAAGTCACGGAAAGCGGTCAGGAGGCATCCAGTGCCGGGGAAGAGGGAGGGCCGGAAGCGGAGAGTGTGGCGGAATCCACGCCGACCGAGACCAGTACCGGCGACCGGGAACTGGAAATCTGTTTGTAGGCAAGTTCATCGCGAGCGTGGCGCAGCAAAATCGAAGGGGTCGCCCTCAGCGGAGCGCGCAGCGCGGAGTCGAACGGGTCGCGGGGGGCTGGCGACATGGTACGGAATTTTCCTGCCGATTCACGGCAGGATTTGAATGGGCGTTATACCAGTGGTCAGACTATCCTGATGAGCAGGCTCCGCTCACGGCAAATTGGGCTTCGGGAGCCTGGGATACAAACCACGCAGGAGGCACCAGCAGGCCAATGAACAATCAAAAGATTCATCGGTGGTTTGGGAGATTGGTGTTCGCCTTTCTGTTTGCCCTTTCCAGTATCACCGGACCCGTGCTTGCAGAAGAAGACCGCCACGTCCGTTTTCGTGTGAACAATTTTGAACTGACCAGTCCCGTGCCGATCTCCATTGCAAGGGTGGATGCAGTATTCCAGCCCCATCTCGGCAGGGATCTTACCCTGCCGGAAGTCCACCAGGTCGCCAAAAACCTGGAACGCGCGATCCGCGAGGAAGGCTGGTCGTTCGTGCGCATCGTGTTGCCGGCGCAGGAACTGCAGGACGGCGTGGTGCGCTTTGATGTGCTGCGCTACCGCATCGGCAAGGTCGAGGTCGTTGGCAATAAGTGGTTTACCCGCCAGGGTGTGCTGGCATCCATTCCCAGTCTCGAATCGGGCAGTGAACCGAACGTGTTACGGCTTTCCAGCGATGCGAACATCGCCAGTCGGCATCCCGCCAAGAACATTCGCCTGACCTTCAAGGAAGGGGAAGTCGGCAAGACGGTGGACGCCACCGTGAAGGTCGAGGACCAGAAGCCGTGGGTGGTGTTTGGGCTGTTGCAGAACAACGGGAACGACGAAACCGGTCATTCGCGCCTGACCCTGGGTGGTCAGCATGGCAACCTGACTGGTCGCGATGACACGCTGAACGTCAGTTACACCACTGCACCATCAGACCATGATTCAGTCACCCAGTACGGTGTCAGCTACAGCATTCCTTTTTACGAACAGCGCAATAACCTGACCGTGTTCTGGGCCGATTCCTCGGTCAACTCGGGCACCATCCAGGGTTTGTTCGATGTCAGTGGTGCCGGTCAGATTATCGGCGCGCAGTTGCAGCATCACCTGCCGCGTTTCAGCGTGGCTGCCTACGATCCGCCGGAGTGGTTACCCACCGTCTATGACCACAGCATCACGTTCGGCCTTGAAGACCGGCAGTTCACGAACGACATCCAGTTCAGTGGCGCGCAATTGGGCACCGATGTACGCACCCGTCCAGCGAGTCTGCGCTACGAACTGGTGCATACCGCGGCCAACAACCAGTTCGACCTGGGTTTTCAGTACACGCAGAGCCTGAGTGGTGGCGGTGACAACTCCGACAGCGCCTATGCTGCGAACCGTGCACGTGCACAGAATAACTGGCAGAACTGGCGCGGCACCTTCAACTGGAACTACAGCTTTAAAAGCCAGTGGGCCACGGCGCTGGACGTGGACTGGCAGTACTCGGAAGAACCCCTGGTGCCACCGGAACAGTTCGGTGTCGGAGGAATACGCAGCGTGCGCGGATACGAGGAACGCGAAGCGACCGGCGATTCCGGCATCATGGCGCGCCTTGACCTGATGTCCCCGCCGGCCACGGTGCCAACCTTGCTCAAAAAAACTCCATGGTTCGAACAGCTGTCCTTTCTGAATGACAGCCGCCTGTTCACCTTTGTGGATGGGGGTTATGTCAGTTCCGATGATCTCGCCGCCGGTGCCAGCGGTCAGAAGCACCTGAGCAGCGCTGGCTTCGGGGCCCTGTGGCGCAGTGAACAGTTCTCGTTGCGCGTGGATGTTGCCAATGCATTCAGCAATACCGGCGAGACCGATTCCGGCGAGTGGGTCACGCACTTGTTCATGCTGGCACGTTACTAGACGGGGGGATGGCTGATGAACAATCCGCGCATGCATGGATTCCGTCTTGGTTCGCTGTGGGTGTTGCTGTTCCTGTCAGTCGGTGTTTCTGCTGCCCAGAAAGTCGTGGGCACCACCGAGTTTTCGCGGGGCGCGGTGGCGGCGCAACTCGGTGAAGCCACGCCGCGGGTACTGAGCAAGGGGTCGGAAATCTTTGAACTCGATTTCATCGAGGCCGGGCCACAGAGTTTTGCCGTGATCCAGATGATCGACGACGCGAAGCTTACCGTGCGGCCGAACACCGGACTGAGTATCGACAAGTACGTCACCGAAAAGGGCCGGGAGTCGGCCGATATCACCCTGCAGCGCGGCGGCATACGTGCAGCCAGCGGTCGCATTGCCGAACGCCGTCCGGGCGGCATGCTGGTGCACGCGGCGAAGGCGGTGGTGGAAGTCCACGGGGCGAACTTTGATGCACGACTGTGCCGTGATGACTGCGCCGAGGAACAGGCGCGCAAGGCGGGGGACGTGGCCGTGGCGGAAGACCAGGCCGAGGCGGCAGTGGTCGGCCGGGTCGGCCTGTTGCGCGGACAGATTCGCGCAGTGGCGGCGCAAGGTGCCACGCGCAGCATCCAGCTCGGTGGTCCCTTGTATGTGAATGACATGCTGAGCACGGCAAGCGGCAGTCATGCCCTGCTGGTGTTCCGTGACGGCGAGCGTATTACCCTGCAGGAGTCCTCGGAGTTCCTGATTGCTGCGCACCGGTATGACGCCAAGACACCGAGTGCCAGCAATGCCGCGTTCAAGCTGCTGAAGGGCGGGGTGCGGACCATGACCGGCGCGATCGGTACGCGGGCCCGCGAGAACTACAAGCTGGAAACCCCGGTAGCCACCACGGGCATTCGTGGCACCATTTTTGATCATTATTGTGAAGGCGATTGCCGCAGCGAACAGGGCGTGGATGCCGGGCAGATGGGGGTCGTGCAACGGGATGCGAACGCCAGGCGGCCGGATGGTCTCTACACGCAGGTGATCGAAGGAGCGATTGAGCAAAAATCCGCGGCGGGCACTTTCGTTCTGCAGGCCGGGCAGTCGAACTACGTGGCCAGCCCGGATGTTCCGCCCGTGCCGTTCCAGCAAACGCCGACGTTCATGACCAATAATCCGGCGCCGCGACCGGACACAGTCCCGGTGAACATGGAACAACTCTTCGGCGCTGAGTCGCTCGAAGGTGCGCCGCCCGGTGTCTATGTGTATACCCGTGCCGGCAGCGTGAAGTTACGCAGTTCGGGGGAACCCGCATCCGGTTCAGCCTCGTCCGAATCCGGCTCAGATGATGGGTCTACCTCGGGCGGGGGTGCCTACACTTCCGCCAGCACCGGTGGTGGAACCCGAAGTAGCGCGGGCACCGGCGCAGCCGGTTCTGATTCCGTGAATCTCGGCCAGGGCGAAACCGGTTACATGGGCCTGGACGATGGCAGTCAGCCCACGCGCGTCGAGAACGAGCAGGCGTTTATGGCAGAGGACGGATATCCCGATCCGGGCAGTAAAAGCTCCCCGCAAACCATCGAATCCAACTATTCGGTACTCAGTGGTGATCCGGAAAACCCGGAATCATTCTCCTGCGTGTGTCCGCTGTAACGAAATAAATTCGCCCGACCGGGTGAGCCTCCCCCTGCCCACGAGAAGTGCGGCATCGAAAATAGAATCCATGTTTATTATTGGTTAAGCTGCGCTCAGTTCTAAGTGAATAAATGCCCCGATATCGCGACCCGTAGTTGGGTTGTATTTGTGCCAGCAATGCTCTGCAATTGCGCGGGCGGCGTGATTGATGTTGATGAATAGGTAGTCATCGCATGGTGAACAGTGCCGAAGCGGCCTTTCTGGAAGATGTGCGGGATCGCAAGGTGCTGCTGTCCAGCATCCTGGCCATCGTCCGGTTCATGGAAGGCCTGCAGGAGGGACTGGAGGCGGTAAAGGTCCTGGGTGAAGATCCGGACAATCTGCCGCGTTCTGCTACGCAGTTCCTGGACGGACTCGATCACCGGCTTGTTAACGAATCGACTTCCAAGCTGCGTGTCTACCTGGTGAAGATTGAGAATCTCGTGGCTCAGGATCTGCAGGGCATGTTGAAACTGGCCACAGAAGAAGTTTCCGCTGCCGTAGCCGGAGCCACGAAAATACCACCTAAACAGGCTGCTGATGTCTCAGAACTCGTTGACGAGTTCCGTCGGCGGGCGCAGACACTTGTATCACTGCGCATCCTGCTGAGAAAACGAGGCGAGTCCATAGGTGCCGCTGTAATTCCTGCGCAGGAAGGCGAACTCACAGCGGCCCTGGAAAAGCTGGATGATAAGAAATGTGAACAGGCCGAACGGGCGCTCAAGGAAGCGACCGCGCTGAAAGTCGATACCGTTAAGCAATTGGCCAACCCGTCTCTCAGTGACTCAATGCGGGAACACCTGCAACAGATGGTCGATTCGCTCAATCAGAACATTGAGCACCTCCGGGCAGGCAAGCCCGTTCGAGACTTGCCGGTGCCGATGGAAAGCAGCGAGGCGGAAGACCTGGGTTGGCTGTCGCCCTCCGTTCGTGTCGATCATGACCTCCCGATGGACCCGCCTCCGGAAGCAGAGGGGGAGCCGGGCGAATCAACAGCCTCTGAAAATCCGGACCAGGAACGTTCCGACCAGCCGCACGGTTTTCTGCGCACGCTCTGGATTTATTGCACTACGGGGCCGGAGATTGGTTGGGCAAGGTCGCAATACTACTTGAAGAAGGAACAGGAGTAGTGCAACTGTAAATTTTCAGGCTTGGAGCGGCCGGATGTTCGCTCTTCAGGCGGCGTTGAGTCCGAAATGCAACTGTATTCCCTGCAGTACGCTGTTGGTCGCCACCGCGGCGAGGATCATGCCCATCACCCGGCTGACAATGCTGGCGCCGGATTCGCCGATCAGGCGGTAGAGCCGTTTCGAGAGCAGCAATAATGCGAGCGTGATGAGCAGCACGACGATCATCATCGCCAGCGTGAGTAACTGTTCGGCGAACGCGAAGCGGTGGTGATCGGTCAGCACCACCACGGCCATCATGGCGCCGGGCGAGGCGATCGACGGTACGGCCAGCGGAAAGACCGCGGTCTCCTTGTGACAGGTCAGCGCCTTGAGTTCTTCCTCGGGCTTGCTGTCGCCGAAAATCATGGTCAGTGCAAACAGAAACAGGACGATGCCGCCTGCAACCTGGAAGGCGGTCAGCGGCACGCCGATGGCTTCCAGCACCACCTGCCCGAGAAACAGGAATACGATCAGTATGCCGCCGGCGACGATCACGGCGCGCAGGGCGATTTTTTCCTTGGTTTCTTCGGGGTGCAGCCGGGTGACCGCGATGAACACCGGTACGGTGCCAATCGGATCTATGACGGCAAAGAGAAGTACGAAAATTCCGAATAGTTCTTCGACCACTGCGTGGATGGCATCCGTTGTTTCAATGCATCAAGCGTAGTGGAACGCGCCGCACTTGGCGACGCCGGACGATCGGGTCAGCGGAATGCTAGAACGTGAAAGGCAGCATGTTTGCGGTCGGCACTTTTTTGCCGTCTTCAGTTTCCTTGTCCATGTCCTGAAAGGCCTGCACGGTCAGCGGTACAAAATGCAGTGGGATTTCCACTTTCTCATCCGGGCCGGCCGCGCTGGGGGGGAGTTTGGCCAGATCTTCCGCTACGACTGATTCCGACTGAGTTGCTGATGCGTCGCTCGTGATCAGAGCCGCCGTATGCATCTCGGCGAGGGCTGTGGAACTTGTCAGTGCGGCGAAGATCGCCAGTGCTGCCACGTCTGTTCGTTGGAGTCGCATGACCTCGTACCGTCCTGTCCACAATGGACATTGATTCTGGAATAACTCCAGTCTAGTACAAAAAATATACGAAAGTTGGCCTATTTCCGGAAATGCCGGTTCCGGGGGCCACAGACTGGCCGGTTCAGGCCGACTTGGGTGTTGTGGTCGGGATGGCGTCGCGCTGAAAGCGCGCCCGGTTCCGTGGATACAGGAAAACCACGAAAACCAGGAACGGTGCTCCGAATTCGAGCATCTCCCCTTTCTTGCTGGAGTCGGTCAGGCCCTGGGTAATGATCAGCATGGCGATGATGGCGGCCACCTGGCGCCAGTAGGGGATCGGGATGGCGAAGCGGTCAACCAGTTCGCGGAAAGCGGGCTTGCGGTTATACAGTGGCGTGATGACGAACAGGTAGATGGCGAATACCAGCGCCATACCCTTGGCAAAGATCAGCTTGTTAAGCTTGGTCTCGCCGACCACCAGGTTATGGAGGTTGGTCTCGCCCTGCGCGTTGTGCTCAAGGAAGAATTCGCTGCTTTCAATGTTCAATATGCGCTGTCCCCAGGACAGTTCTTCACCGGCACCGCAGAAGAAAATCACCGCGTACAGCAGTGTCATGCCGGTAAACAATCGTTCCCGGAACGGGCGCAGCGTGATGCCCCGATAGAGGCAGAGCGCCGACAAGGCCAGCAGGCCGAACACGGTGGACCACTCCAGCGGGCCATCTTCCACCACCAGTTGTTCCCGGAAAAAAACCGGGTCTGCCGATGCGATCCAGGCGCCGGCCAGTAGGACGGCGAAAACGACGAGGTAGATCAGGAGTTCGCTGCGGTTCATGTGCTGGATTCGGAGGCCGGTTCGGGCTGCAGGTCGGGTACGGATTCGGTGTGGCCGGTAACTTTCCTGAACACCAGCATCCCGAGCCGTGACAGCATGTAGAAAAGCGCGGCAAAGCCGAGGAACGGATCACACAGGTAGGGCCACAGGTTGGCACTTTGAAACAGGCGGAACTGCCAGGCCAGCACTGCGACCAACAGGACACAGACGTGCGGTACCAGGTGGTAGCGCAATCCGAGTACGCCCAGGGCCGTCAGCACCAGGAGCAGTGCCAGTGGTTGCAGGCCGTGAGACCACGGATCGTAGAAACCAACCCCGGCCGCCAGCGGAAAGAACCACACCGAGAAAACCAGGATGCCGGCGTGCAGGTTGAACAGGTCGCCGCGAGACAGCAGGATGCGACCGGTCAGCAGGCGACGTGTACGGTGCAGCAGCAGCGCAAGCGTTGGTATCGACAGGTAGCCCAGGGAACTCCAGACCAGTTTTGCCGCGGACACCTCCCCAAACGGGATCAGGGCCGCCAGCATGCCGACCGCAAGTACGGCCAGGTTGAAGCTGCGTGAGCGGGACATCGGGCGGGTGACCCACGCCAACAGGTGGGCCAGCATCAGGGCGCTGCCGCCCATGCCGATCCATTGCGAAAGGGTGCTCATCCTTGTGCGTCCACCCAGGCCTGGTTGAACTGCACGTGACGGATGCGCTTGGTACGCCACGAATAAAGCAGTTGATAACTGCCATCGGACATCTGCAGCAGCGACGGGTAGGACACGTCGTTCGGCTTGGTATCGCCTTCCTCGATCACCGCCAGCCGTTGCCAGGTTGAACCATTGTCCGTGGACCGGGCGAGTGTCAGGTTCTTGCGGTCCACCGCATCATCGTTGAACACCAGGAGTACGCTGCCGTCCTGCGCGCGCAAGGCGTCCAGGCCGGCATTCGGGTTCGGTAATGATGTGACGACGGGGTCTCCCCATTCGCCGGTGGTCGGGTCGCGATGCACCATGGTGATGCGATGCACGCTGCGATCGGCGCTGCGCAGGAATGCCACCGCGCCGTTCTCGCCACTGGGCGCGGCAACCGCCGGTTGCAGGGTGTCTCGCCCCCAGGTCAGGCGCTGCTTGGCGACCACTTCGAGGTTCTCGTCCAGCCGCAGGATCTCGCCAAACTTGCCCATGAACTCGTGGTACACGGGGATCAGCAGATCACCATCTGCGTAGGCGCGGGCGGACCCGCGCACCAGGGTGCTGATATTGAACCAGGAGGAAAGCTGAAGATGGCGGAATGCATCCCAACTGCCGCCTTCGTCGGAGGATACCGCCACGTTGAGATTGCTGGCTGCCCAGCCGAATGCCGCCGTGGACACCACCACCAGGCCCAGTCGCTGGTCCGGCAGGCGCACGAGCAGTGGATTGCCCAGTTTCTTGACGTGCCGACCGGTGCCTTCTGACAACTCCTGGCGGGTGAGCAGGACCTGGCTGTCGCTCCACTGACCGGAGGCCGGGTCAAAATAGGCGCCGTGGATGCGTGTATCCCGCGTGCCTTCTTGAGCCCCGGCATACCAGGCTGCCAGCATCCGGCCGTCGCGGGTTTCCAGGGCGGTGGCGCTGTGCAGGTAATTGGCAGGAACGTCCGGGGCGAAATCGCGGTGGTAGAACGGCTCGGCAGCGCTGGCCGGGCGCTTCACGCTGACCGGCGGCTGGGCAATTCTCCAGCCGGTGTCCCGGTCGATGTACGCCGAATAGACAGCCGTGCCCATGATTACCGCGAACAGCCCGCCCAGCAGCAAACGCTGCCAGCCGCGGGTCGCCGGGGCGGCATCGGGGGCCAAAAACTCGGGCTGGGTCAGTTCAGGCATGGGCATCGGGCTGGTGTATCAAGCGGCGTAAACTACCACGGAACTGCCTGAAATACACACAGCCCGGCCGCTTACAGGAAGAAGTCCGGGAACAGGTCGGCCTCTGCGAGTTGCTGGTCCACCTGGTAGGGTTTGAAGTCGGTGACGCCTTCTTCGCGCAACACATCTTCATCAATGAAATAGTTGCCGGTGCAGCTGCGGCTGTCGCGTACCAGGATGGCGTGTGCCGCATCAGCCATGATGCCGGGTACGCGGCCCTTGGAAGAAATACCACTGCCACCGGGCATATTCAGCACCGCGGCGGTCTCGATCACGGTGCGTGGCCAGAGGGTGTTCACCGCGATGCCGTCCTTGCGGAATTCCTCGGCCATGCCCAGCGCACACAGCGTCATGCCGTACTTGGCCATGGTGTACGCCACGTGTGGTGCAAACCATTTCGCCTGCAGCGTGCTGTGCAGCGGGGGCGAGAGGTTCAGAATGTGCGGATTCTCGGCTTTTTTCAGCGCGGGAATGCATGCCTGTGAGCACAGGAACGTGCCGCGTGTATTGATCTGGTGCATCAGGTCGAAGCGCTTCATGGGCGTACTAAGGGTATTGGTCAGGCCGATGGCGCTGGCGTTGTTCACCAGGATGTCGATGCCACCAAATTCCTTGATACCGGCAGCCACTGCCTCACGGACGACAACCTCTTCGCGTATATCGACCACCAGTGGCAGTGCGTGACCGCCGGCTTTTTCGATTTCTGCTGCAGCCGTGTAAATTGTTCCGGGCAGCTTGGGGTGCGGTTCCGTGGTCTTGGCGGCGATGATGATGTTGGCCCCGTCGCGCGCGGCACGCAGGGCGATCTGCAGGCCGATGCCACGGCTGGCGCCGGAAATGAACAGGGTTTTTCCCGATAATGTACTCATGG
>JBFJWR010000093.1:0-9732 GCA_041623535.1 Pseudomonadales bacterium | reverse complement strand
TGAACCACGTACAGTTCGATACCGCCACCCACGGCTGGGCCGTCGGTTATGACGCGGCCATCCTGCAAACCAGTGATGGCGGGAACAGCTGGCAGGTGCGGCATTTCGATGCGGAAGCACAACCACTATACGACCTGCACTTTATCAGCGCCGATGTCGCGGTTGCTGTTGGTGGCCGGGGACTGGTTCTGCGCACCACCGATGGCGGAGCAACCTGGGAACCGCTGGAAACCGACGTATTCGATCTGCAGTTCCACCTTTTCAGCATTACGGGTACGCAGGACGGCACCCTGTTGATCACCGCAGAAAAAGGCCTGCTGGCACGCTCCGAAGATGGCGGCGAGAATTGGGAGATGCTCGCACCGGTCTACACCGGGAGCTTCTTCGGTGCCCTGCCCCATGGCGCATCCGGCGCCATCGTGTATGGGCTGCGGGGACACGCCTACCTGCTGCCGGATGTATCCGAAGTGGAAACCGAGGACCCCCTGACCTGGGATGAGTTTGCAGCAGTGACCATCGAGGATCACGAAGAACTGGAAGACATTGGCTACCGCCAGTTGAACACCGGCACACTGCAGGGCCTGTTTGGTGGCGTGTCGCTGCCCAGCGGGGGCGTGGTCCTGTTCGGCGTGAACGGCACGATCCTGCGCAGCACCCCCGACCTGGAGAGATTCACCGCGGTTGCCATGAACACGCCGTACACGCTGAACCATGCCATCCTGGAAAACAATCGACTGCTGGCGGTGGGCCGGGACGGCGCCACCTGGGTGCCGCTGCGTTAGGCATTCGCCCGGATCAACTTTTACCAGACCCGTGTCACGGAACACACCATGCCAGAAAGGAATACGCCAGAAAGCAAGCTGCCACCGGTAACCGGGAACACCTGGACCGATCGCATCCTGCGACTCATCGAGCCGATCATTTTCGGCCGGCGCAAGGCCACCCACGTCGCCCTGCTGCTGATCACCGTCTGGCTGGGGTTCGAAGCCTCGAAGACGCACGTGGATGCCGGCTGGATCAAGTCGATCCCGCTGGACCATCCCTACATGCAGACGTTCCAGGAGTACTACGACAAGTTCGGTGGCGCGAACCGCGTCATCGTCGCCGTCATGGCGCAAGACGGCGACATCTACAACAAGAAATTTCTCGACACGCTGAAAGCCGTGCATGATGAAGTCTTCTTCCTGCCCGGCGTCGACCGAACCCGCGTCGCATCGATATTTGCGCCCGGCGTGCAGTACGTGGAAGTGATCGAAGGCGGCCTGCAGGGTGCGCCGGTGATGCCCTCCAACTACCTGGCCAAACCGGATTTCCAGCCCCCGGACGAGATGCTCGAGAAAATCCGCTCGAACGTCGGTAAGGGCCATATCATCGGCCGCCTGATCGCCGATCAGCAGAATGGCGCCCTGGTGGTGGGTGAACTGCTGGAGATCAATCCGCAGACCCTCGAGAAACTCGACTATCCCGATTTCGCCGCCAAGCTTGAGGCCCTGCGTACCAAGTACGAGGACGAGCAGATCTCCATACACATCATTGGCTTTGCCAAGGTGGTGGGGGATATCACCGACGCCGCGCTGGAAGTGATCGGCTTTTTCGGCATGGCGCTGCTGCTGACGGTCACTCTCCTGTGGCTGTACCTGGGCACATTCCGGCTGTCGATGCTGCCACTGGGCTGTGCCATCGTTGCCGTCATCTGGGAATTCGGCCTGCTGACCTTTGCCGGCTTCGGCCTGGATCCGTTTGCCATCCTGGTTCCCTTCCTGGTGCTGTCGGTCAGTGTCAGCCACGGCGTGCAGTACACCAACGCCTGGGTGGCGGAGGTGGACGCCGGCAGGAGCAGCTACGATGCATCGCTCGCAACCTTCCGGCGTCTCGCCATTCCCGGCACCGTGGCGCTGATCACGGACGTCGCCGGCTTCGCCACGATCTACCTGATCAACATCGAGATCATCCAGGAAATGTCCATCAACGCTGCTTTCGGCGTGGCGGCCATCATCATCACCAACAAGATGCTCATGCCGATCTGGCTCACCTACGTGAAGATCCCGGACATGAAAGCATTCCGGGAGAAACAGATCCGGCGCGAACACATGGGCGCCGGCCTCTGGCACATGGTGGCGAAGATCACCCGACCGTTTCCTGCACTGTGCACGATCGGCATCTGCTGTGTACTTGCCGGCTGGGGCTTGTGGAAATATCCCAGCCTGCAGATCGGAGACGCGCAGGAAGGGGTTCCGGAATTGCGTCCGGACTCGCGCTACAACCAGGATGCCCGCGTCATCGTCAATAACTTCGACATGGGCACCGACGTCATGACCGTGATCGCGGAGACCGAGGCCAATGCCTGCATCAAGTACCCGATCATGGAGGAGCTCGACCGCTTCGTCTGGCACATGCAGAACACCGAGGGCGTTGGATCGGCCATGTCGCTGCTGACCATGTCCCGCGCGATTTACAGCGGGCTTAACGACGGCCGCCTGAACGCCGAGATCGTGCCGCGCAACCGCTACGCCCTGGGCCAGGTGACTAGCATGGTGCCGCCCTCTGCAGGACTGAAAACCAACGACTGTTCAGCCATGGCGGTGCTGATTTTCACCGAGAATCACAAGGCGCAGACCATAGAGCACATCGTCCGCGTGGTGAATGACTTCAATGCCAACCACAGTTCGGGACGCATCCGTTTTCGCCTCGCATCCGGCAACGTCGGCGTCATGGCCGCCACCAACGAGGTCATAGAGGCTGAAGAACTGCCGGTGGTCGGATGGGTGTACGCCGTTATCGTGCTGTTCCTGTGGCTGTCTTTCCGTACCAGCGCCGGCGTGTTGTGCGTGGTGTTGCCACTATCGCTGGTATCACTGCTTTCATACGGCCTCATGGCCGTATTGGGCATTGGATTGAAAGTCGCCACGCTGCCGGTGGTGGCGCTGGCCGTCGGCATCGGTGTCGATTACGGCATATATATTTACAGCACGATCCAGGAAGGCATACGCCGGGGCCTGTCGCTGCAGCTGGCGTATGAACGCACCCTGCACAAGACCGGCAAGGCCGTGGTCTTTACCGGCATCGCGCTCGGCGGCAGCGTCAGCACCTGGCTGCTCTCCGGACTGCAGTTCCAGGTCGACATGGGCATGCTGCTGGTATTCATGTTTACCGCCAACATGTTCGGCGCCATCCTGGTGCTGCCGGCGCTGGCACGCTTTCTGATGCAGGAAGGGCGCGCCGAACTGGTCGGTACGCGGCGCACCATCGACCAGGCAGAAGAAAAGCAGATGATTCGCGAACTGCGTCGCAGCAGCGGCGTGCAGGAGTAAGCTGGTGTTTTCCCGGGACAAGCAAAAGAGCATTCTCGATTTTCTGCAAGACCGGCAGACCGCCTCCGAGTACCTCACGGAAACCCTGGCAAGGCGCGAGGCACCGGTATTCAGCCTGGCGCTGCGCAATGCGATTGAAGCACAGGGTGGCCTGCGGGAAGTACTGCAGAACAGCAAGCTGGATCCGGCACGTGCCGAGGCCCTGTTGCGTGGCAAGCCCATTACCGAAATGGAGGATGTCGTCGCCATACTGCATGCACTGGGCATGCACATCGTCATTGATTCACGCCGCGGTTAGAGCAATCGGCCGCGCGTTGCAAGCGAGGGGAACTGCCGCAAGAATCGGCGGCCCGGTTCAGCCGATCGAACGACCCCGGCTTGATGCGCCAGTTCATAAAGCTGCTTTCACCCTTTCCCGCCCTGGCATTCGCCGAATGGCGTCTCAACAATGCCCTGTCACGGGTCAGCTTGCAGCTGAAATTCGACCGTCACTGATTGGGGCTGCCCAATGAATGGTTCCACCCCCCGGCATGCTTCATGGGGTGGCGAGGTTCGCCTTGATCTGCGCCACCAGTCGCTCGTATTGCTGCCGTGCAGCGGTAATCTCCTCCGCGCTTAACAGGGCCAGCAGTTCCTCCCGTGCCGGGTATCGCTCCAGTTTGCCATCATGGAAGTACGCGTAGAGGTCGTACCAGGCCAGCGCCAGATCCAGGTCCTGTTCCACGCCCTCGCCGTAGCGAATCATGTGCGCGACCGTGTACTGCGCGTTGTTATGGCCGCGCATGGCGGCTTCGTAATACCAGCGAAACGCCCGCGGGTGGTCGCGTGGCAGCAGTTCGCCCTTGTAATGCAGGTCACCGAGGTGAAACATCGAGCGGGCACTACCCAGCGCCGCGGTGTCCAGGCATTCCTGGTAACCGGCATCGAAGTCGATCAGGTAACCACTTTGAAAACAGCGCTTCTCGGGGGTGTTGGTGGACCAGTATTCGAACATGGCCCAGCGCACATCGCGTGGAGTACAGCCGGCCAGCAGGACCATGCCCAGCACTGCCAGCAGCCGGCCCCAGCCGGCACGCCGATTCTTTCGGCACCGCGCCACCAGCTCAGAAACCACGGGGATTCTTGCTCATAATCAATGTGTTACCTTGTAAACATCAGCAAAGAAATGGCCCGAAAAGCACATTCAGATCCTTGAAATTCACCGCAACAACCTCAAAAAAGAAGTGTCCAAGACGATAACAGGGTAAGGAAAAGCGCTCCACCCGGTTTGGATGGCCAGTCCACGGAGGTATTCGCAATGAAGGAAGCAGTCATGACGCTCTCGCTCTGCCAGTTTCGCGATATTGGCGACCAGTCCTGCTTTTTCTTCCAGTTGCCGGAAGAACCCATGATGGTCTTCCGCAAGTGCGGGGAAGACTCGGCGCACTGTATCGATACCGGCACCCTGTATGTTTTCTCATCCGACGTGCCGGTCGCCCCGCAACAGATGCATTGACCACGCCCGCGGGGGCCACTTGCCTGCAGGCCCGTGCTGCCGGTAGGCTGGTTGCCCGAGTTTTTTCATGGACCCGCCTGTGATCAGCCCCCTTGCCGAGGAATTGAAACTGCCCTGCGGCGTCGTGATTCCCAATCGCATTCTGAAATCGGCCATGACCGAGGGCCTGGCGGGTCCGGATGGCATCGCCAACGAGCAGCATTGCCAGTTGTATCGCGCCTGGTCGCACGGCGGTGCGGGGCTGCTGATCAGCGGTAATGTAATGGTTGACCGCCGCTTCCTGGAGCGCCCGGGCAACGTGGTGATCGAGGGCGGAAACGGGGCAGACGAACTGGCCGCCTGGGCACAGGCCGGCACCGAAGCCGGCAACCAGCTGTGGATGCAGATCAGCCACCCGGGCCGGCAGTGCAGCCGGGCGGTCTCCGGAGAACCCCTGGCACCCTCGGCAGTGCAATTGAAACTGATGGGCTACTTCGCCCGCCCGCGGGCCATGACCGCCGAGGAAATCCGGCATGCGGTGGTGCAGTACGTCGGCGCCGCCAGCCATGCCCAGGCCGCCGGATTCACCGGCGTACAGATTCACGCAGCACATGGCTACCTGCTCAGCCAGTTTCTGTCACCCGTGACCAACCAGCGGACCGACGAGTGGGGTGGCAGCCTGGAGAACCGGGCGCGCCTGCTGCTCGACGTGGTGCGCGCTGTCCGCGCCGAAGTTGGCAGCGCCTATCCGGTGGCCATCAAGCTGAACTCGGCTGATTTTCAAAAAGGCGGCTTCACCCTGGAAGAAAGCATGCGGGTCGCAAAGTGGCTTCAGGACGAAGGCATCGACCTGCTGGAAATCTCCGGCGGCACCTACGAACAACTGCGCCTGCTGGGTCGCAAGGGGCATGAAGATGACGTCGAGGAGCCGCAACGCGCCAGTACCCGGCGCCGCGAGGCCTACTTCCTGGAATATGCACAGGCGATACGGACCTGCATCGACATTCCGCTGGCGGTAACCGGTGGCTTTCGCAACCGCACCAGCATGGAGGGCGCAGTGCGCAATGACGGCATCGACATGATCGGCCTGGCCCGCCCGTTGTGCGTGGAACCCGATCTGCCCCTGCGTATATTGGAGCAACGGATCGAAGACGCCCCCGGCTGGGAAGACCACCTGCGACTGGGCCCCGGATTGCTGGATGCCAACAGCCCGATCGACCTGCTCAAGGCCATCAATGCACAAGGCATGGTGGCGTGGTTTTACCGCCAGATCATCCAGATATCACGTGGCCAGCCGGCACGCCTGGAACTCGGACTGCCGCGCGCGCTGATGGAACACCTGTATGACGAGATCCGGAACGCAATCGCCCGGCGTCGCCTACTGAGGAGCCTGGCAACCGCCGCCGACGGCTCGCTCGGGCACAAACCAGGGTAAACCGTCAGCGGCCTGCAGGCCGGCAAACGGCACCTCGTACAGGGCTTCCAGTAACTCGCTGTCGAGAATTTCCGCGGTCCTGCCACTGGCCAGCATCTGCCCATTTTTCAGCACCACCAGCTCATCGGCATAGCGGCGCGCCAGGTTGACGTCGTGCAGGGCACACACCAGTGCCGCCCCCTGCCCTGCAAGATCGCGCAACTGCTGCATCACCCAGAGTTCGCCGGCCGGGTCGAGGTGCGCCAGTGGCTCATCCAGCAGCAACAGCACCGGGTCACCCGCCTGCATACGCATCCAGACCTGCGCAACGACGCGGGCCAGGTGCACCCGCCGCTGCTCACCGCCCGAGAGACGGTTCGCCGGTTGCTTCCAGACCGCCGACAGCTGCCAGTGCGCGCCCACCTGGCGCAGGGTCGCTCGCCGGTCTGCAGCGGAAAGGTTCCAGCAGCCAAAGCCAACCACTTCTTCCACCGTGTAATCCCAGGCCAGGTGGACGTTCTGCACCAACATGGCGCGCTGGGCGGCAAGGGCTGGCAGCGACCAGCCGGACAACGCGCGCCCGGCCAGCAGGATGTCTCCGTGCGCCTGGAAATCGCCCGCCCCTGACAGGGTATTCAGCAGCGTGGATTTGCCGGCACCATTCGGACCGATCACGGCGCAAACCTGGCCCCGGCTCACCTGCAGCGACACACCGGCCAGCAGTTCCCGGCCGTTCCTGCTGCAGGACAGACGGTTCGATTGCAGAATCATCCGCGCCAGCCCCGCGCTGCTCCACGTGCCACCAGCCAGAGAAACATCGGACCGCCCAGCAGGGTGGTCAGCAGGCCGACCGGCAGTTCAGCGGGATAGATCACCCATCGCGACAGCAGGTCGGCAGCACACAGCAGTAGGGCCCCGCCCAGCATCGCGGCGGGCATCAGGAGGTGGTAATCCGGCCCGGTCAGGCGCCGCAACAGGTGCGGCACCAGCAAGCCCACGAAGCCAATGATGCCGGCCACGGCCACGCTGGCCCCCACGCCCAGCGCGCAGGCGAACACCAGGCCGCCCTTCAGGCGGTCCACGGCGATGCCCAGGCGCTCCGCCTCTACCTCACCCATCGCAAGCAGGTTGAGCTGGCGACGCATGGGCAGCAGCAGGCCCAGCGCCAGCAGCATGCCGAGGGCGGCCGGGATGACCTCCCGCCAGTTCAGGCCCGACAGGCTGCCCAGCGCCCAGAACACCATGCCGCGAAGTTCCGCTTCGGGGGCGAGGTAGGTCAGGACACCCACGCCGGCACCCGCCAGCAGGTTCATGGCCATACCGGCGAGCAATACCTCGGACACATCAACGCGCCCGTTGCGGGCTGACACGACGAACACCAGCATCACGACCAGCATACCACCGAGAAATGCCGCCACCGGCAAGACAGCGACCAGTGCGGATGCCGCAATGCCCAGGCTCGCGGCCAGCGCGAGCGCGGCGACTGCCGCAAATGCAGCACCCGCCGAAACGCCCAGCAGCGCTGGCTCCGCCAGCGGATTGCGCAACAGTGACTGCAGGGCCGCGCCGCTGCCGGCCAACACCGCACCGCTCAGGCAGGCCACCAGCAGCCGCGGGAGGCGAACAGAATAGAGGATCACTTCGCGCAGGGCCGGATCATCAGGCAGGCCGGAGAACAGGCTGACCGCCAGGGTGGCCAGCAACAGTGCGGCCAGTCCCCAGAGGTGGCGGGAAGTCGCCCGCTCGCGCGCAAAACCAGGCAGGGCCGTCATGCGTATCCACTGCAGCCATGTTAATTCGGTGCCCGAGAATAACATGGCGAATTGCCCGTGATATGCTGCAAGCAATGCAATTTTCCGCTCTCGTTCATAGACCTGCGCTACCGGCACTATTGCTGGCCGGCTTGCTCACGGCATGCGCAAGCGCTCCCCCCGGATCAGCCGGCGTATCCCCCTGTCACCAGCAATGGGCTGACTTCCAGCGCCAGGTGGACAAGCATGGCCGCACCGACGCCCAGGATCCCATCGTCGCCGGTTTTCCCTATCTCCGTGTCAACCGCCTGCTGGCATCCTTCACCGGGACCCTGCAGCAGCAGGATCGCAGCTCGGCACAGGTGCACGACTGGCTGCAACAGGCACTGGAACTGGGACGCCGCGGCGCAACCGTGGAATGGGCGAACCTGCCACGCGCTGCGCGCCAGGAACTGCGCACCCCGGCCGGCGCTCCCCTGCAACTGGACGACCTGCTGGGCTGCGCCAGCAACGCCATTGCCCCCGACCAGTTGAACACCGAGTCTCTGCGACAGGTGCTGTTGCGGGCCAGGGTGCCGGACTCGTACAGCACCCTGGCCAGGGCCAGCGGCGGCTACATCGTGGCTCGCCACCTTGCGCTCAATGGCGTGAACAACCTGCACGAAGAAATGCTCCAGCGTATCGGGCGCAAGGACCCCAGGGCCCGCAAGTGGCCGGAGTCCGGCCCACGGGAAACCGCCCGCCTGAGTCGTGAGCAGGTGGCTGATATCCTGCGCAGCGGCTACGGCCGCAGCGCGCTGGGTGTGCCGCAATTCGAGGACGCCGAACGGCGACAACTGCTGATCCATTTCGCGCCGGTACTGAAACTCGGTGTGGCCACTCCCAGCGACATCATCGGCACGGTGGGCTGGAATCGCCAGGACGAGGTCGAGGTCCGGGTCGGCAAGCCGGCCACTTACACAATGATGTCGGCCACCCGCCACCGCGGCCAGGTGCTCACCCAGCTGAACTACGTGTTCTGGTTTCCGCGGCGTGCGGCCCAGCACATGCTGGACCCATATGCCGGCAAGCTCGATGGCCTGATCTGGCGGGTCACACTGCGCCCGGACGGCCGGGTGCTGATGTACGACAGCATCCACCCGTGCGGTTGCTATCACACGCTGTACTTCCCCGAATCCGGACCCGAGGCCCGGCAGGCAGGTTTCGCTGAAGAACCCGTGCTGGTGTACCCGGCCCGGATGCCCGATGCCTATGCCGCCCGGCCGGTGCTGCATATCAGCCCGGTGGATCACCATGTAATCGATATCGGCGCGCGTGGAGCCGAGACCGGGTCTCCGGATCGCGACTACCGGTTTTACAGTTACGATGCGCTGCGCTCGCTGCCGCGGGATGACGGCTCGCAGCAAAGCCTGTTCGGAACAGATGGCCTGGTGCCGGGTACCGAACGCGGTGAACGGGCCTTTCTCTGGCCGCTGGGGGTCATCTCACCGGGGCAGATGCGCCAATGGGGCCACCACGCCACCGCCTTCGTGGGACGCAGGCATTTTGACGACGCCAACCTGCTGGATACCCTGCTGAAGTAAGTCCGCTGCCGGAACGTACATCCTGCAGCGGCTATTGGCCGGGTGTCGCCACGCCCCAGTAGTTATAGGTCCACGGCCGGGGGCCGGGGATATACCCGGTTTCCAGTTTTTCCAGGTGGAACCCCGCGTTACGGATCTCCTCGTCAATCCGGCGATTCAGGTTGCAGCCACCGGCCAGCTTTTTCCAGGTCGGATTGAT